>CAMYMX010000134.1 GCA_947259605.1 uncultured Polyangiaceae bacterium
CGAGGGAACGCAAGCCACGTTGATCGACCTGCTGACATTCGAGGCGCAGCGCGAAGACGATTCGGCGCCGGGACCGGACGTCCAGGAAGTGTGCAACTACGTAGACGCACTCGCGTACGCAAGAGAACAGCTTCGTCGTCGAAAAGGGCTGCCTCTCTCGATGCGCTTGCTCAACGGAACGCACGCGCGTTTGATGAGAGGCGCGCGAGGTGCCGACAAACATCCAGGGAAGGTCCGGCGCACCCAAAACTGGATCGGCGGCACGCGTCCGGGGAACGCCGTCTTCGTTCCACCACCGCCAAACTCCCTCGACGGGCTCTTGAGCGATTTCGAGCGCTACATCCACGCGGACGATGGGCTGCCGCCCTTGGTTCGGGCAGGGCTCTTGCACCTACAGTTTGAAACCATCCATCCCTATCTCGATGGGAATGGAAGGATCGGGCGTCTTCTCGTCACCTTGCTGCTCGAGGAGTGGAACCTGCTCTTGCAGCCGCTTCTCTACTTGAGCCTTTTCTTCAAGCGGAACCGAGACGACTACTATCGCCTACTCAACGCCGTCCGCCTCGAGGGCGATTGGGAAGGCTGGATCCGCTTCTTCTTGGAAGGCGTCGCGTCGATCGCAAAGGAAGCGACCGATACGGCGCGCGACCTGTTCACCCTGGTGAGTGCCGATCGAGCGCGCGCATTGTCGGCCCCCGCGAGCTCGGTCATGGCCGTTCGTCTTTTCGAGGCACTTGGGAAGCACCCCATCGTCACGATCGCGCGCGTGACGGAGCTGCTCGAGATCACGAAACCAACGGCGACCAAAGCGGTCAACACACTGGTGGACGCAGGCATCTTGACGGAGACCAGTGGCCGGCGCCGGGATCGCACCTACAGCTATGTGGCCTACCTCGATCGTCTACGGGTCGGCACCGAGCTCGAGGGTTGAGACCCTCGAAGGGACCGGTCTTCGATCTAACGTCGGTGCTCGCTGACGAGCAGTTGCCCGCCCAGTCAGGCTGCAACTCTCCGAGAGTTGCAGCCAAAAGCTCCACGAATTCTTCCACATTCCACAGGACACCTCGGGACATGTCGGGACGGCACGCAACGCCACGGGACACTATGTGGTTGATGTTGTTGAATTTCCCGAATGGTGTTCAGGGCCCCGAAAGGGTTGCCAAGGTTGAAGTCGTGAGTTCGAATCTCATTTCCCGCTCCAAATGGCGATGACGGCTTCGTTTTGCGGGGGCGTTTTTCGTTCTAGGCCTAGCCGCATCCGGCCGAGCAACGCGAGCGCCATCGCTCCAGAATCGTCGATTGACAAACACCGCCCTATCGACGGTCGGATCTCGTCGATCCTTTTCTTGTCACATCTTGTCGCACGAAGATCACGAAATGATGCGCGTCCTTCACCTCGGGGCGGACGCATGCGGCGGCGCATTGTGAACTAGATCACAAGATGCTGGGAGTGCGATGACAAATCGCTACGTAGGGCTACTTGCTCTGGACGGTGTGTCGATCGTAGGGTCACCCCATGTCTATCCAAACTCTGAAAGTTGGTTTGTTTCTATTGCTCGGTGCGCTCGTTGGATGTTCGTCCGACGGCTCGGGCTTTGTGTCTGAGGACGCGCTCGAAATCGTTCCCCTTGGAGCGAGCGAATGCGCGACCGAACGCTGCGGTGAGTATCCAGAAGACGCTTGCAGCGATTGGAACATGAGTGATGGCTATCTCGACGGCTGCATGTTGGAGTGCCCAAGGGGCGGACCGACTGGTCCGATGGCGGCGCGGTTCGAATGCAACGAAGTGCACATCGTGTCGTGCAAAGAGCTCTCGAATGTCGTGGTCGAGTTCAAAGATGGCGAACACTACAAGTACGACGGGCTCGAGGGTCACTACGGGACCTTTGGTGCGGGGGACAAAGAGATCGTTGGCGTCTGGGTAAAGGCCGGAAACAACGCGAGCGGTGACGGTCCGGGCTATGGGATGCGGTTCGACTCGGACGCTGACTGCAGCGACGGTGGGACCGGTGGGACCGGTGGCACCGGCGGCGATGACGGCATGGGCGGCGCAGGCGGCACTGGCGGCACTGGCGGCACGGTCGGTGCTGGGGGCATGAGCGGCACCGGTGGTGACGACTGCCACTGCTCCTGTGATGACGACGACGGCGAGTACGACGACCACGATGACAGCGACTACGACGATGACGGCGAGTACGACGATGATAGTGACAGCGACGGGGGCGGGTATTGCGATGATGGCGATTCCGACGGCGACCGGGATTGCTACTGTGACTCCGCCCGCGATTGCAAGGTCGACATCGAGTGTCCCCACGGCGGAAAGTACGGATACATCGAGGTCGAGTTCGAATGCAACGAGGCGCACATCGCTTCATGCAAGGATCTCTCGAATGTCGTCATCGAATTCGAAGACGGCGAGCACCGCAAGTACGACGACCTCGATGGCCACTGCGCGACCCTCGGTGTAGGCGAACGACGGATCGTCGGCGTTTGGGTGAAAGCCGGTAACAACAAGAGCGGTGATGGCCCAGGCTACGGCGAGCGCTTCGACTCCGACGCCGAGTGTGATGGCACAGGCGGAACCGGCGGCGCAGGCGGCATGGGCGGTGAAGGCGGCATGGGCGGCATGGGCGGCATGGGCGGCATGGCCGGCATGGCCGGCATAGGCGGCATGGGCGGCATGGGCGAGTGCAGCACCGACATGCAGTGCGACGACGCAAACGACTGCACTCTCAACGAATGCGTCGCGAGCTCGTGTGAGACGCAAAACGTCGGCCAGGGCATAGCTTGCGCTGGCGGGGTCTGTGACGGCATGGGCGCCTGCGTCGAGTGCCTCGACGTCAGCCAGTGTCCAGGCGGGGGCGAGTGCATGGTGGCGACCTGTGAGAGTTCCAGTTGCGGCCTCGCCAATGTGTCGGACGGCACGTCCTGTCTTGACGGCGTCGGCATGTGCATGGGCGGCCAGTGCCAAACAGCCTCCGATCCCATCTCGTTCGCCCTGGATATCCTGCCTTACTTCGAGCCTGGCCTGGCGGACTGCGTCGACTGCCACAGTGGTGGCGGCCCCAAGGGCGTGGATCTCGACAGCTACGCCAACATCTTGGCGGGCGGCAACAACGGCCCGCTGGTGGTTCCCGGAGACTCGACCGATCCGACGGCACTCCTGGTGCCGAAGCTCAACGAGAATCACAACAACGGTCCGGACGACGCTGGTTTCGTCGTGATCCTCAGTCAGTGGATTGACGAAGGGGCGCTGGACAACTAACGGACTGAGACGCGAGTCAGGCTACCCGGGTTGCGGCTCGGGTGGCCGTCCACGAGGGCATCCCGACCGACGGACCGAATCTTCCACCCAACCTTCCACTGTGCACGGGACACCACGCGACGGCACGCAACGCCACGGGACACGATGTGGTTGATGTTGTTGAATTTCCCGAATGGTGTTGGGGGCTAGGCGAATATTGCCAAGGTTGAAGTCGTGAGTGTACTCGGCTTCGCCTGCGTACTGCTCCCGTACTCGTGCAGCGCGCTGCACTCGTACACTCGCAAGCGAATCTCATTTCCCGCTTCGCCCCGTTCTACGGGGCTCCATCTGGCGATTGCGGCTCCGTTTTGCGGGGCCGTTTTTCGTTGGCGGTAGCCGCGATTCGGTCGGTTTCCGGGAAAGCCGCGCGTATCGGCCGGAGCGGCGACGAAGTTGCGTGACAATTCGACTTTCTGGTCAACCTCGGTCGGAGCTTCTCCGCTGCGTTGGTCGTTATGGTGTGGACCGAACGCGGAGCCGTGGTTGCAATGCTCGTGGATTGAGGAGTACATCTGCGCTCCAACCCCAGGAGATGTTCATGAGCAATTTCCCCCCCGCCGAACCACACGGCCCCATCGAAGAGATTTTTACCGACGTCTACTGGGTAACTGGATCAGTACAGTTCAAGCCGCTGGTGCGATTGGCGCGCAACATGATCATTTTACGCAACGGCGACGAGCTCACGCTCGTCAACGCGGTGCGCCTCAACGAGGAAGGCGAAGCGGCGCTCGCCAAACTTGGCACGGTCAAGCACGTGATCAAAATTGGTTTCCACGACATGGACGACGCCTACTACATCGACCGTTATGGGGCGAAATACTGGGCCGTACCGCGCGAGGGAGAGACCGGCGACGTGGAGCTGGCCGAAGATACCGAGCTACCGATACCCAACGCACGGGTTTTCATGTTTCGCGATACTAAGCTGCCCGAGGCAGCGCTCTTGCTCGAGCGCGAGGGTGGCCTATTGATCACCTGCGACAGCATTCAACACTGGGCGCCACACAAACTCATGTCCGGTGCGGCTAAGTTGATCACGCGCATCATGGGCTTTCGATTTCCCGCGCAAATTGGACCGCCGTGGAGGGGCGTACAAACCCCCGAGGGCGGCAGCCTCAAGGCCGACTTTGAACGGCTGGCGCAGCTACCGTTCAGCCACATCGTCGGCGGACACGGCGGCCTGTTAAAAAACGACGGTCAGGCGCGTCTTGCGGAAACGATGACTCGCGTCTTTGGCTAATCCGTTTCGCAGTGGGACAAGATCTTCAACCGGTCGTCCCCATATCCTCACTCCCGCAGGCCGACAGCTTGCCCCCTTTGCTGTTCGTGGAACCAAACGACGAGGTTCTAACGGCCTTGCTACATGTGATTCAAAGGAATTCAGCCGGATCTACGCTTTCTGGGATCGCGAACTACGATGTGGCGAAGTGGTTCGAGTAGAAGCTCGCTTAGCCCATCGGAATCAGGCTGAGGGCCGAATTGCGCGCTACCAGTTCGTTATGTCGCCTGGGACGCTAGGGAAGAAGGTTCACCTGCTGATCCTACTCCTGGCGGCGCTCTACATCATGACCCATGTGGTCTTGGGTACGTAGCTGTGCGCAGCGCTCATCCAATCGAGCTCGCCGTTCCTTACCCTGACTCATGGGCCGCGCCCCATCGCGACCCTACCGGGGGCCGTGCCGGATCTCGAACTGCCCGAGATCGTCGTTCAGATCCCGGGCCGCCACGAGGCTTCAGAGCACGTGCGTCGCAGCATCGACTCCGTGCTCGGCGCCGACTACCCGCCGGACAAGCTCCAGATCCAGTTCATCGACAACAGTGACGATGACCGCTGGACGGAGGTGGCCCGCCTCTATGAGGCCGAGGCGCGAGTGCTGGTCGAGCACCGGGACGGGACCGAAGGGTTCAAGGCGGGGAACCTGAACATCGGCTTGGAGCGGCTCGGTTCATTTGCCGACCCCGGACGTGCGCTGATCGGTCTGCTCGACGTGGGGGACACCTTCGCGCCGCAGGCCATCCGACCCATGGCGACGGAGTTCGTGCACGACGAACGACTCGGCTTCGTCCAGGGGATGTTCCGCATCGGCAACCCTCGAGACACCATCATTAGTTGGTCCGATAGTTATGTGGGTGATGCGGCGCGCCGATTCGTCCATCTCCATGATGACGCGCGGCTGGGCGGGCAAGTGGGTGGACTACGAGCCGACCAACCCCGCGATGGTGTCCACGGAGCTGGTGCCGGGCGAAATCACGGGTCAGCAGAAGCAGAAGCGCCGCTGGGCGACCGGCGGAACGGAGCTCGCGAAACTCCATCTCCTGGAGTGGATGCGTTCACCCCTGCCGTGGAACCAGCGTCTCTCTTTGTTCCTGCGGCTCGCGGCGAACTTCAGCGTCCTGCCCGGATTCGTTGCCCAGCTGCTCTTTCCGCTGTGGATCGCCGCTGCGCTCTTGGGCGAAGGGTCGGGAGCGGTGCTGGCCTTCGGGATCATCTCGACCCTCGTCCAGAATCCCTTCGTGCTCGCCAACTCGACGGCCGCCCTGAACTACGCGCGCGAGCGGAACTGGCGGACCGCAATCGCGGTTGTCCTCGCCTATCCCATTCAGGCGCTGTGGCGCTTGCCCCTGTTTTCGCATGCGGCGGTTGGGATCATGGAGGGGCTGTCTGGTGGTCTCAAGACCTTCGTGATCACGCCGAAGAGCTCCGAAGACCTGACCATCCTCCGAATCCTGACGTCGCAGCGACTCGTCATAGGCGTCTCGTTGGCCAGCGTCGTGCCGCTCATCCTGACGCTGATGATGCGGCCGCACCACATCGACCCGCTATTGCTCGCGGCCATTTTCCTGCCCATCCTGACCATCGGCGCCTTGTTCCTGGTGCCGCTGACCAAGTGGATCGGGCGGCGGGCTATGCCGGGTAGGCGGCGTCGGCTCAGTGTCCACCCCGCCCCTTTGTGACGACCGGGGAGCGCAGATGGCTTCTTTCGCAATCCCCAGGTCGCGCGGACCGCTTCGATCTGGGCGCTCGGCGGCTAATTCGCGTCGACCACGCTGCCGGCGCCGGTGATGCGCACGTTCAGTTGGGGGTCGCCCTTGTAGAAGACCGCGCCTGCGCCAAGGAGGTCGACGTTGAGGCGTTCGTTGGCGGTCACGTTGACGGTGCCCTGCCCGGTCAAAAAGACGCTGGTTTCGTCGGTCGTGAGGTCGAATGCTTCGATTGTTCCTGATCCTTCGAGCGACACCTGCTGATTCGTGGTTTGACCGGACAGCGTCACGGTTCCCGCTCCACTCAGAATTGTATCGAGGCTACGGGCCCCGGTCTCCGCGGTGACCGTGCCGGCCCCGGACAGCTCCACACTGTCGAGCTCTGGCACGGTGATCTCGACGCGGAACTGGCTGATGTTCTGAACGCACTGTGTGAAGCCGATTTCCCAAATGCCATTGACGACGTCCCGATTGAGGAGATCGATCACATTCTGGTCGCCTCGAACCATGACTTGCTGGGTCTCGCCCGGGACGGCGTTCACCTCACCTCCGACCTGAAAGTCGAAGCCGGTGAGGGTTGACAGATCGAGTGTTTGGGAAACGATCGGTCCGGCGCCGTTCACGCACTGGTCAGAGGAACCGCATCCCGCCACCAAAACCGCCAATCCAAGCGCCAACGGCGCCGCAGCTCGAAAGAGTGTCATGGCCACGACCCTAGCCACCGCTGTCCCCGAGTCAAAATCCTGGGGGGACCGGCGGCCCCTCCAAAACCCGCCTGCTTTCCAACACCTACAACCCACACCGCGAAAACCGGCATTTCGGCTGCGTTTTCCACAGGCTGCGCGACCTGTTATGACGCTGCAGGAATTGAATCTGGGAAGGCTAGGGGTCTCCTGCTCGGGCTTCCTGGTTGACGTCGGTTAGATCTTCTCGGCTAAGGAAAGCACGCGCTCAGCGGAGACCGCCTTCTGCAGCTCGAGAGTCGAAATCATCCTTCCCTTTTCGCAATAGGTCTTCAACATCAGTCCGAGCAGCTCCAGCATGATCTCGATCTTCTCCTGTAGAGCCTTTGCCGCGAGGGCGTTGCCAGCGTCATCTCAGCCCGATTCGGTCGAGCTCTTTATCGCCAGGTGTCGACCGTGGCCTGCATGGCGTCGATCACCCGGCCGATTTCGTTTTCGTCGGCGCCGCCCCGGACGGTGAGGTTGAGACCCAACATGAAGGTCATGAACAGATCGGTTCGTTGGTCGGTAACGCTGTTGTTGGCGGTTCCCTCGGGCTCCGCTTGACGGATGAGTGCTCGAAGTCGCTCGCGCAGCTCTTTGCGAAACGCGACGCCGAAGTTTTCGAAGCCGGGGGCGGTTCCGCTGAGCTCGCTCGAGCTGTTGACGAGGAGGCAGCCCCATCGGCCGGTCCCCGAGACGAGGTCGCCTCGCAGCATCTCGAGGAAGGCGTGGATTCCGTCGATCCCGGGCCCGGCCTGCTCGACGAGCTTCGAGAACATGCCCATCCGCCCGGCGAGGTAGCGCTGGAGGATCTTGGCGAACAGCTCTTCTTTGGTGCCGAAGGTGCTGTAGAGGCTCGATTTGTGGACGCCGCTGGCGTCGACGAGATCGGCCATCGAGGTCTGGGAGTACCCCTTTCGCCAGAAAAGCGCGGTCAA
>CAMYMX010000135.1 GCA_947259605.1 uncultured Polyangiaceae bacterium
GTTGTCATGCAGCCGAGGACGATCCGGCGGGACAAGCCGAGGAGCTTTCGGATCCCGTTCGGCGAGAAAACGCCATCTTCAACTTGAAAGCGATCTACACCGAGACGCTTGCCGAGAACGGTGGCGACCGAAACAGCGCGGACGTCAAGGTCGTCGCCGATGTGACCGTTGGACCGCTGACGCAGACCTACCTCGACTACCCCGAGGATCGAATCAACGGGCTCGCGATTTTGGATCTTCTGTACGAGATGCGCGACTCACGCAGCATTCCCGCGCTGGTCGAAGCCCTGAACTGGCGCACTGAGGTCTCGGAGGACCACGCGATTCGCGCCGCACAAACGATACAAGGGATGGAGGTTCCCCCAGCGGAGCGGCCCAAGGTGATCGAAGCGCTGGCTCGCTCGTTGGAGCGGATCACCGACGCCCGGTCCGAGGACAACAAGATGCGCGTCGCAATGATTCGCGCGCTCGGCTCCCTCAAGGACAAGGGCGCAACCGACATCCTGACGACGATTGCCACCAAGCAAGACGAAAAGCAGAATTTCTTGATCAACCGATTGGCAGCCCAGCAGCTGGGCGAGCTCCGCGACCCGGCCGCGATTCCTTCGCTGATCAAGTGCCTGTTCCTCTTTGCGCCGAACCGCCCGGATCTTCGAATGAACGACGTCGCCGCCGAGGCGCTGATTCTCATCGGCCGCCCGTCGCTAAAGCCGCTGCTCGCGGTGCTCAATGGCACGGATGCGACAGCCAATGCGATTGCAAAGCAATACATCAATGCGATCAAGGCCCGCCGCCCCGACCTAGCGAACAAGATGACCCTCAGACAGGTCACCGGAGGGGAAGCGAGCTTCGCGCTCGGGGCGCTTGGCTTCTCCGAGGCACTGGAGCCTCTTCTTCGGGAAGCCGGGTCTTCGGACACGCCTCGCAAGCTGAACGCCGCTATCGCGTTGGTTCGCATCGACGTGCCGCCTGCGGACGAGGCGCGTGTCCGATCCACCTTGAAGAAGGTCTACGGGGAGCTACCGAAGGGCTACGCTGGGATCGCGATGCGTGGTCAGCTACTTGCAGCGATCGCACACACCTATGACGCGGATCTGATGCCGTTCATCTTCGAACAGGTTGTCGACAAGAAGGCCAATCCCGAGTTGCGTCTGATCGCCGTACAAAATTACGCGCTTCTCGCGAACAAAGCCGAGGCTGCGCAGCTCTCGCAGGCCATCGCGAAGGAACCGGCCTCCGAGGCGGGTGGCTATCGCGAGAAGTTCGAGGAGCGCAAGCCACTGCTCGACCTTGCAAACGAATGCGACACCAGCGTCGACTGCTGGGTGTCGAAAGCCTCGAGCGCGGACAACGACAAGGCTCGCAAGGGTGCATACATGCTAGGGCGATACGGGAGCGGCGAAGGCAAGGCGATCGACGCCTTGGTCGGCCAGCTCGGCAGCGATGACCTCGGGGTTCGTCTCTCCGCGCTGATGGCGCTCGATCGCATTGCTGACAAAGGCAGCTCCGCGGCGGTCTCGAAGATCGATGAGCTTCGAACGCGTGAGGAAGGTCAGTCGGTCTGGACTCGCTTCCGCGTCGAGGCGTTGCCCATTCAGGCGCGTCTGCGCAGCCGTGGTGGCAGCGCCGGCTAGATCGCGCAGAAGCTGAGGCCTGGTGCGTATCATCATCACCATCATCATGCTCGAGGCCGTCACGCTAATCGGATGCGAGACGGAGCCCGACCATGACCTCGCCAGTCAGGCAGCGTCGAGCGACGTAGCGCGCCCGGTAGCCCGCGTGGGTGGCCGTTCGATCGGCGCCGCGGAGGTCGAGGCTCTCGCCGCAGCAGAAGCGATCGGCCCCGAGGCCGTGCTCCAACGGCTGATCGACGAAGAGCTTCTCGCGCAAGAAGCACAGCGACTTGGATTCACCGTCGAGCGGGAAGGAGAGCGTACAATCGACCGGCTCATGGTCCGCTCGATGCTCCACGACATGGAAAAAGAGAATACGCCGGAGTCGATATCGGAAACGGAGCTTCGTGAGGACTATGCCCTTCACAGGGACGAGCTCCGCATCCCGGAGCGTCGCCGGACCAGGCATATCCTCGTGAAGGGCAAAGGAGACGAGGCCGAGGCCCTCGCCGCCTCGATCCTTCGCGAGGTTCAGCGGGCAAAGGACCCCGACACCGTGTTTGAGCGCTACGCGGATGGTGCTCCGGAGGGCATCGAGCTCGAGGTGCTGGCCGAGGAGCTGCCGCCGGTCACCAAGGATGCAGGGCTTGAGAAATCTTATAAAGACGAGGTCTTCGCGGCTAAATC
Source organism: uncultured Polyangiaceae bacterium (assembly GCA_947259605.1). Lineage (GTDB taxonomy): Bacteria > Myxococcota_A > Polyangia > Polyangiales > Houyiibacteriaceae > SG8-38. Next base: position 2,301 of record CAMYMX010000135.1, read on the forward strand.
TGAAGGTCCGTTGAAAAACTCGGTCGAGACTTCCTACGGCTGGCACGCGATCGTCGTGGACGAAATTCTGCCGGCCGAGCAGCTCAGCATGGCCGACGTGGAAGAGGCGAGTCGATTCCGAATTAGTCAGGGCAAGCGCACCGAGATGCTCGTCAAGACGGTCCAGGCACTGAAGGCAGAAGGGCTGATCCGGTACGATGAGGAAGGCGTCGAGCGCCTTTTAGCGCGATCTGGGCTTCCCGAGCGCGCCGACTGACGACGCTGCCGCAGAGTTGCTGTCGCGGCGAGCCCGTGGCTAGCATGAGCTTCGATGGGGGAGCGGACAGGCCAGCGATTCGGCGGATACACGGTGGGTGCGCACATCGCCGATGGGTCGATGGGGGCGGTCTACGAAGCGCACGATGACGACACGGGGGAGCGCGTCGCGATCAAGGTCCTTCATCCCCACGTCGCCCGCGACGCGATTGCGGCGGAGCGCTTCCGGCGGGAGTACGAAACCGCCCACTCACTTCGACACCGTTACATCATAGATGTCCGTGATTTCGGTGAAACCGACGACGGTGCGGATTTCATGACGATGGAGTTTCTCGAGGGCGAGGAGCTTAGCTTGATTCTGGCGCGGGAAGCCTCGATGCAGCCAGCGCGCGCAGTCCGCATGGTCTGCCAGCTCGCCGTGGCGCTTCATCACGCGCACGCCGCCGGTGTCGTCCACCGTGACCTCAAGCCCGACAACATTTTCATCTGCGCAGGGCCTCACGGGGACGAGATTCGAGTTCTCGATTTCGGCTCGGTCAAGCTTCAGCTCGAGACCGGACCCAAACTGACCATGCTTGGAACCATTTTGGGTTCGCCGTACTACATGTCGCCGGAACAAGCGATGGGGAGGCTGGATGTGGACCCGCGCAGCGACGTGTTTGCGCAAACCTCGATCATGTACGAGCTCGCTACCGGCGAAGTAGCTTTTGCCGCAGACACCGTCCAAGACATCCTCAACAAGATCATCGCAGAAGACCCGCCGGCGGTCAGCATCGCGAATCCTGCCTATCCTTGGTCCTTCGAAGAGGTCATCAGGAAGGGGCTCCGGAAGGACAAGCTCGAGCGTTTTGGAAGTAGCCACGAGCTCGCCGAAGCCATGCTGGGCGCCTTCGGCCTCGACCCCGACGTCGAACGCTGGGCAGGCACGCCGGTCGACGTAATCGAAACCGCGATCGACGATGCGCCCGAACCTCCGGTTCTGGGGCCGCCGTCGCCGCGTCCGTTCACGAGCAGCGCTCCTCCGGTGCTCCCCACGCCCGTCCACCGGGGCGCGAAGCTAGCCGTTGGGTTCGTTCTTGCCACCGCGCTCATCCTCGGCGCATGGCTCCTCCTGCGCGCCTGATCGTCAGTCGACCGATTCGAGCAGACTCCCGCGCACCCTGTAGAGCTGCGGCGGATTCGCCGGCGTTCGTTCCGGCGAAAACGAATCCATGGAGGTCACCGGTGTCAGAGACGAGCCGTTCCTGAGCGCGTTGCTGAGCGCCTCTCGCGTTTGGTTCCCCTGGCGCAGCGTGTTGGAGATCAGGCGATAGGCATCATAGCCATATGCCGCGAACGTCTGCGGGGCGGAACCGTAGCGGGTTTCGTACGCCGTCCGGAAGTGCTGATTGAGGCTGGCCTCGGACGCCTCGTAGAAAGGCAGTGCGACGAGCGCGCCCTGAAGATAGCGCTGGGCACGGCCGAGGAGCTTGGCCGACCAACTCGGGCTGGGCAGAAGAAAGTGGACTTCTCGCTCCGCGTGCTCAGGCAGCGCGCCGCCACCGATGCTCCACGCACCTTCGGCTGCGAACGTGGGGGCGATCAACGCGACCTGATCGGCAACGTCGGCGAAGAGGATCACATCACAACTCGTTTCGAGCACGGTGCGCACGTATTCGACGAAGGACTTGGTGCCGGGCGGGTACGCCACCGCGTCGCAGTAGATTCCACCCGCCGCGGCTACCTCTTGATCGAAAAGGCGCTCCATCGTGCGGCCGTACCCATGATCGGGATAGAGAACGACGAACCTCGAGAGCCCGCGTGCGCGTGCGGTGCCCACCAGCGCAGCCAGCTCGTCGCGTGGACTATAGAGAAATCGAAAAACCTGCTCGCCGGCGCTCGTGACATCGTCAGACGCCGAGAAGCTCAGCAGAGGCACGGCTGCACGCTCGGCCGCCTGAGCTGCAGCCTCGGTGGTACGGCTGCCGACAGGGCCGAGCACCGCGACCACGCGCTGGTTTGTGATGAGCGATTCGACCGCCTCGCTGGTCTGTGCCGCATGGCCCGCGGTGTCCTCGACCACGAGCTCAGGGCCGCCTTCGTCGATCGCCGCGAGCTGCATGCCCTGCAGTAGCTGACGACCCACTTCACGCCCGCGTCCGCTCAGCGGCAGAAGCGCGCCTACCACGTAAGGGTTGCCGTGTAGAAACTCGTCAGCGCGCGCGAGCAAGATCGCCACGTCTGGATTCGCTGCCGCATCGCCGCTGCGCAAGGCCTGAGCGCTGAGGTCCACCAGGTCCGGGTCCTGCGTCTGTAGGGCGTGCCGAAGGACTCGCATCGACGCTAGAACCTGGGGAAGGGCGCCCGGCCGAAGCTCGTCGACCAGCGCGACGGTCTCCTCGATCGTGAGCTTCTCGACCAAAACCTGGACGGCGGCATCGCGACGGGCGGGTTCCGGCGCGGGGCCACCCCGCTCGATGAGGGTATCGAGAACGCGCAAACCAAGATCCGCGCTGGTGGTTTGCTCCGCGGCAATCACGGCGGTGTCCCAAAGAAGCGCCTGCTCCTCAGCCGGGAAGCGCTCGCCTGCGACTGGCCCGACTGTTTCGAGCGCCCGCTCCGGATCCCCGAGCTGCAGTTGGCAGGACGCCAAGTGAAGAGAGGCGCGAAGGGCAATCGCTTGGTCCGCGCTCTGCAGGGCCTGCTCGAAGTGGGGGATCGCGCTCTGGCATCGGCCGATGTCGGCGCTCAGCACGCCCAGCTCTAGCCGCGCCAGGTCAGCCTCGGTCGTGCGCTGATTGCTGATGATGAACGCCTCGTACGCGCGTTGCGCGCCGACGATGTCGCCGCTCGACGCCAACGCGCGCGCCCGCGAGACCTCGGACGGCGGGGCCTTTTCGAGGGGGCTCTCAACCCTCTTTGGCGCGCAACTGACAAAGAGGATCAGCGCCACGCACGACAACGCGCTTCTCGACATGAGCGCACACGATACATGCCTCACTGCCAACGGTCACATCCCCGCATCCCAGCGCTCGGCCAGCGTCGCAAATTCCTCGACCGAAAGCGTTTCGCCGCGGCGCCCTGGGTCGATGCCCGCCTCGCTCAACGCACCCGAAGCTCGGCCAGAATCGCCGAGGGCGCGCAGGGCGTTGTGAAGCGTTTTGCGGCGCATCTGAAACGCAGCACGAACGACCGTCTGAAACGACTCGGTTTCTTCCGCCAACGGGACCTCGCGCGGAACGAACCGTACGACCGCACTATCGACCTTTGGCGCCGGGTAGAACGAGCCAGGCCGGAGTCGACACACCGTCCCGACCTCGAAGGCCGCACGCGTGAACACGGTGAGCGCACCGTACTCTTTGGTGCCCGGGGCCGCGATCAGTCGGTCCCGCACCTCTCGCTGGACCATCAGGATCGCACCATCGAGGACCGCACGATGGGCAACCACCTGCCGGATGATCGCTCCGGTCGCCTGGTAAGGAAGGTTTCCCGTAACGACGAGCTTTGACCCGCAAGCCTGTGAATATGCATCGAGATCGAACTCAGAAGCGTCACCCAGGCGCACCTCCAGTCGATCCCGCTTCGCAAACTCTTCCTCGAGCACGCGCACCATGTCTCGATCGAGCTCAACGGCGAGAACCGTCGCGCCGCGCTCGAGAAGGGCGTGGGTCAGGGCGCCTAGGCCCGGCCCAAGCTCGACGATCTGTTCACCCATCCCCAGTGCAGCGTCCGCGATTTGCGCAATGGCGCCGGGCTGGATGAGGAAATTCTGAGAAAAGGACCGTTTCGGGTGCAGCTCGTATTTCCTAAGCAGATCCCTTGTATCGGGCGGCATGGTTCCATCGCCCTTCATCGGCTCAAGTCTCCAAGATCATGGATATTTTGGCAGCAAAACGACACCAGCACTCCTGTTGTGTCACAGCCGTTGTCAGGGGTGAAGGCGTTATTATATTGGTCTCGTCCGAAGATTGACCTAGGCTAAAGACAGAGGAAAAAATGCTTCCAGGCTTCATCATCGACCAGATTCGTCAGCGTGAGGAAGAAGAGCAGGCAAAGCGCGAAAGTCCTCAGATTCAGCTGCCTGTTCCCGTTCCAGAGGGCTCCAAGGCGCCTGAACGCAAGGACGACTCGAACCGCGGCGTGGTGATTATCGACCTGGGCGCCGAGTGACAATCCGCTAAACTGCGGGTGTGTCAGAACGTGCCTTAGTGAGCCTGGATGCGCTAGCCGAGTCGGTGTGGGCGCAGGCTGACCTGGGTGAGCTCGGCGAGGCGTTTCGGCTGATTTGGGAGGCGGAAGAGGTCCACGCGCTGTCGGCCGACCGAAAGTGCACGCGGGCGGAGCTCCAGGCCTACTGCGGCAACGAAGACGCGGCCCTGGCCCTGATCTCAGACCTCGTGGACCCGAACGGTTCGTCCTCGATGGTTCGCGCGCGGGTCGCTGCGTCGCGGGGAGACTGGGAGCCGGCGCTCGAGCATGCGCTCGGCGCGACCAGCCCTGCGCGCGCCAACGGTCGCGCTCTGCTGTTGGCGGCACGCGCCAGCATTGAGCTAGGCCGCGAACAAGAGGCTGGCGGGCTCCTCGACCGGATCAACCAAGAGAGCCCGACCGACGCCTTGGCGGTCTCGGCACTGCGTGGCCTGCTCCCAGGCGGTGACCCTGCGACGGCTCTGACTCGAATCATCGAGCGCGCACAGGCTCAGGGCGCAGCCCGCATCTGCGCCGAAGCCTGGGCCGACCTGAGCGAGCTCCATCGAGCTCGACGCGAAACAGAGGAAATGCGGAAGTCAGCGCTGCGTGCGGTGGAGATTTGGGACGATATGGCCACTTCGCTGCCGCCGCCTCTGCGTGCGGGCTTCTGGTGCGATGCGAAGCGGCAGTCCATGCGCGCGAGGTGCAAGCAAAAACGGGTGGAACCGCGAGCGTCGTCCTCCAAGAACGTGCTTTCGCCCTTGCTCACCAATCTGCGACGGCTCACCAGCGAACGGGATCTTTCGAAGCTGCTGTCCATCATTACCGATGGGGCCGTCGCGCTCAGCGGCGCCGAACGCGGCTTCGTCTTGTTGGTCGACGAGCAGGGCGCTCTCGAGGCAAAGACGATCCGCAGCGCGAAGAACCAGCTCGGCGAAGAGACCGCGGCGTTCAGCCGGTCGATCGCCGAGACGGTTCTCATCGACGGCGACCCTGTAGTGACGGTCGACGCGACGCACGACACCCGTGTCCAAGACTACATGTCAGTCCATCAGTTGATGCTCAAGTCGGTGGCCTGTCTTCCCATCGAGTCTCGCGGAAGGACCTGGGGTGTCCTGTACTTGGAGCACAGAAGTGCCAGTGGACGATTTTCGGGGACGGATCTGACACTGCTCCGGGCCTACGCAGACCAGGCTGCCATTGCAATTGAGACC
>CAMYMX010000136.1 GCA_947259605.1 uncultured Polyangiaceae bacterium
AACGACCCCGCTCCCGAAGACATCTTCGAGGTCGGAACCATCGGCACCATCATTCAGCTGCTGCGCTTGCCGGACGGCACGGTGAAGGTTTTGGTGGAGGGCAAGCGTCGGGCGCGCATTACGGAATTCGTTCCGCACGATGATTTTTTTCTCTGCAACGTCGAGCCGGTCGAAGAGGTGTATTCGGCCAACGTCGAAATCGAAGCGTTGATTCGCTCGGTTCAGTCGGCGTTCGACGTCTACGCCAAGCTCAACAAGCGGATCGCACCCGAGATGCTGATGACGGTCCAGACGATCGACGACCCGTCGAAGCTCGCGGACACCGTGGTCGTCCACCTCACGAGCATCAAGCTCTCCGACCGCCAAGAGATTCTAGAAACCGTCGACCCGGCGAAGCGTCTCGAGCGTTTGTTCCAACTGATGAACGCCGAAATCGAGATTCTTCAAGTCGAGAAGAAGATCCGCTCCCGCGTCAAGAAGCAAATGGAGAAGACGCAGAAGGAGTACTACCTGAATGAGCAAATGCAGGCCATTCAGAAGGAGCTCGGCGAGCGCGACGAGTTCAAGAGCGAGATTCAAGAGCTCGAAGCGCAGCTCAAGCAAAAGAAGCTCAGCAAGGAAGCGCACCTCAAGGCACGCAAAGAGCTCAAGAAGCTCAAAATGATGCAGCCGATGAGCGCGGAGGCCACCGTCATCCGCAACTACATCGACTGGGTGCTCGCGCTTCCCTGGGGCGATAAGAGCGAGGAGAACTACGACATCGACGCCGCCGAGCAGATCCTCGAGGAAGATCACTACGGCCTCAAAAAGCCCAAGGAGCGCATCGTCGAGTACCTCGCGGTGCAGGCGCTCGTGAAGAAGCTCAAGGGGCCCGTGCTTTGTCTGGTGGGGCCGCCCGGCGTCGGGAAGACCTCGCTGGCAAAGAGCATTGCGCGCTGTAGCGGCCGGGAGTTCGTGCGCTTGTCGCTGGGCGGCGTGCGCGATGAAGCGGAAATTCGAGGCCACCGGCGCACGTACATCGGCGCCCTTCCCGGCCGCCTGATTCAATCGCTGCGCAAGGTCGGCGCCAACAACCCCGTCTTTCTGCTCGATGAAATCGACAAAATGTCGGCCGACTTCCGCGGAGACCCGGCCTCGGCGCTCCTCGAAGTGCTCGACCCGGAGCAAAACCACAGTTTCAACGACCACTACCTCGACCTGGACTACGACCTCTCCGACGTGATGTTCATCACGACGGCGAACACCTTGAGCGGCATCCCGCTTCCACTCCGTGACCGCATGGAGATCCTCGAAATCAGCGGCTACACCGAATTCGAGAAGCTCAACATCGCGATGCGCTACCTGGTGCCGCGGCAGAAGGAAAACGCCGGCCTTCAGGAAATCGACCTGGAGATCAGCGAGAACGCGACTCGGCAGGTCATCCACTACTACACGATGGAGAGCGGCGTTCGTAATCTCGAACGGGAGATCGGCAGCATCTGTCGCAAGATCGCGCGCCAGGTTCTCAAAGACGGTGAAGAGTCCAAGGAAAAGAGCTACCGCGTCGAGGCGAAGGACATCGCGAAGTACCTCGGTGTTTCGAAGTACCGGCCAGACAAGACCAACGAGAAAGACCACGTTGGCCTGACCAACGGCCTAGCGGTGAACTCCTTCGGCGGCTCGATTCTCGAGTGCGAAGTCGCGGTGGTGCCCGGCAAAGGCAAGCTCAACATCACCGGCTTGCTCGAAAAGGGCATGCAGGAGTCGGCGCAGGCCGCGATGAGCTACATCCGCTCTCGCCAAAAGCTCCTCGGCCTCGAGGTCGACTTCCACTCCAAGTACGACGTCCACGTTCATTTCCCGAGCTTCGTTCCGAAGGACGGCCCAAGCGCCGGCATCACGATGGCCACAAGCATCGCGAGCGCCCTGCTCAAGATCCCGGTCCGCAAGAACGTCGCCATGACGGGCGAGATCACCCTTCGCGGCCGTATCATGCCGATCGGCGGCCTCAAGGAGAAGCTCCTGGCCGCGCACCGGGCCGAGATCGAAGTCGTCCTGATCCCGAAGGAAAACCAGAAGGACCTGAAAGAAATCCCGCGTCGCGTCCTGAACGCCCTCCGCATCGTCCTTGTCGAGCACATGGACCAAGTCCTGCGTGAGGCCCTGGTCCTGAGCGACCCCGACGCCCTCTTCGGCGACCACTCCGTCCGCCCCGCGGAATACCGGGAAGGCGAGCTCATCACCCCCGACGCCGGCGACCAAGACGACGTCCCCGAGCCCACCGTAGACGCCCCCGGCGCCCGCCAATAGGGGACACTCTCTGGGTGTCTAACGCTCCGTTATCACGGGGTTTTTCAGCCGAAGATCGCAGTGACCTCGACGATCGGCGCTGCGATCCTCGCCGGGGATCCCGAATGATTTCTTGCTCTTGCGAGGGTAGAGAGTGTCCCGGTTGGACATGGGGGTGGGTCGCGGTCATGCTCGGCGCCACTTTGGGCGGGTAGCTCAGCCGTAGAGCGCTGGCTTTACACGCCGGATGTCGCAGGTTCGACCCCTGTCCCGCCCACCGCTTCGTCAGGTCTTTTTCTCTGGATCTTGCGACTTCTGGCCCTAGGTTTGCTAACTAAGAGTCAGTGACTGACTGGCGGTCAGTTGCGGCGGAGGGCAAGCATTGGCCGTAGCGGCACGTAGGGAACGGGAGCGGACGGCGCGTCGGGAAGCGATTCTCGATGCGGCGCAGGAGCTGATCGCGTCCGAGGGGTACTACGGGGTTCGCATGGATGCCGTGGCCGACGCGGCGGAGCTGAGTAAGGGGACGCTCTACCTCTACTTCGAGAACAAGGATGCGCTGTGTGCTGCGGTTGCGACGCGGCTGATCGACGATTTCATTCCGCGCATCGACGGCGCCATCAAAGAAGCGGAGACCGGCCTCGACGGGGTGCGTGCGCTGCTCCAAGCCTACTACGACCAAACGGTTGAGAACGCGCACCATTTCCGGTTCGCGCTCGCCTGGCTGAGCGCTGGCGAGCGCATGGACGATTCGACCGAAGCGTTTCAGACATACCGAGGGCGCGTCGGCCGCATGTTGTCGCTGGTCGTCGCGACGCTGCAGCGCGGGCAGGCCGATGGAAGCATTCGAGCCGACGTCGATCCCCTCCCGCAAGCGATGCAACTTTGGACGAGCTTCCTCGGCATCGTCTTGGTGGGGCTCAACCGAGAAGCCATGGAGCAACGAATTCCGGTTCCGGTGGACTTGACTCAGCTGGTGCCCCTACACCTCGACGCAATGCGCAGAGCACTTTCGAGCGAAGGAACTTCTTGATGCGTGCAGTGTTTCTCATCTTCTTGGTGTCGGCGCTCGCTGTGGGTTGCAACTACAGGAAGGAAACCGACATACCGCCGCCGGTGGAGGTACCGGGCACCTTCTCGGAAGGATCCGAGGTACCGCCCGAACCCGAGGCCGACGCCCTGCCCCAGGCCAAGACCGGACCGCAGGCAATTCGCGACGCGCGCTGGTGGCGTCAGATGGGCGACCCGACGCTCACCGCGCTCATCGAAGAGGCGCTTAGGCGGAACCAGAGCGTACGTGCCGGCTGGGCAAGGGTGCAGCAAGCGCGGTACATTGCCAACCAAGTCCGCGCCGCGCGCATGCCTCAGATCGGGGCGGTGGGAACTTTCGGCGCGGCCCGGAACATCACGCCGTTTGCGGAAACGACTTCACTCGACGCAGCTGGGTCGATCCCGGTTTCGTACGAGGTGGACCTCTTCGCAAGGCGCGCCCGCGAGCACCAAGGCGCCAAGCTAGACGCCCAAGCCGCACGGCTCGATCAAGAGGCGCTGGCCATTTTGATCTCGGCCGAAGTCGCCGAAGCCTGGTTCGACGCCGTCAACTCACGTGTCGAAGTCGCGGTCATCAAGGAGCAGCTCGACACGGACCTTCGGTTTCTCGAGCTGGTCGAGCTTCGCTACCGCGAGGGTCTGAACTCCGCGGTTGACGTACACCAACAGCGTCAACGCGTCGCGAGCCAACGCGCCCTCCTCGCCCTGGCCGATGGCAGAACCGACCTCACCGACCAACGGCTTTCCATTCTGCTGGGTGAGGCACCTGGCCGACAGTTCCCGATCGATGGCAAGACGCTACCCGAAATCGGTCCGACGCCGACCATTCAAGTCCCAGCCTCCCTGCTGGACGCACGCCCCGACATCCAAGCCGTCCAGACGCGTGTGGAAGCGGAGGACCGACGAGTCGCTGCTGCCGTCGGTGCACGACTTCCCCAACTCAACATCGACTTCACTCCTTCGTACACATGGCTTCGATCCAAGATCACCTCCACGGGCGCCTTCGGTGGCGCCCCAGGTGAGACGACGCCTGCAATCACTGCAAAGGGCTTCACCTGGAATGCGGGTGCGAACTTGTCTGTTGCGCTGTTCGACGGCATTGCCGGCAGATCGCAGATCAATGCCCAGAGGGCGGTCGTCGACCAACTCCTGGAGCTGTATGCCGAAACCATCCTCACCGCGCTGTTTGAAGTCGAAAGCTCATTGGTGCTGGAGCGCCAAGAACGCCTCCGCATCCAGTTCCTCGAAGACGAGTTCCGCTTGGCGAACATCACGCTCGAGGCCACCCGTGATCGCTACAGAGCCGGCCTGAGCGACTTCCTGCCTGTCTTGACCGCACTCGCGACCCGGCAGGTGTCCGAGCTTCAGCTCGTCGCCGCTCGCCGGCAACTGGTTTCCTACCGCGTCCAGCTCTATCGAGCGCTGGGAGGCGCATGGCCCGAGGAATTTGGAGAGCCCGAAGATGACTAAGCGAAGCGAGCGTCGCCTCAAGTGGGGCCTTTCGATCGGGGTGCTCGCCGCCGCGTTGGTTGCGGCCTACGTCCTCGTCATCACGAAGGCAGAGCCGCCGCGCGCCGAGAAGCCGCTCGAGGGGACGCTGGTCGATGTCATCCAGATCGATGCAAGCCGGCACGAGGTCGACCTGCACGCCAAGGGCACGGTCGTTCCGGCCCAAGAAATCGTGCTCCAGCCGGAGCTCGGTGGTCGGGTCATCTGGCAGAGCCCGGAGCTCGTCGCCGGCGGCCGCTTCAAGGCCGGCCAGCCCATTGTTCGAATCGACCCGCGCGACTATCAGCTCGCGGCGGAGTCGTTTCGCTCCCAGGTCAACCGCGCCAAGCTCGAGCTCAGGCTCGAGAAGCGTCGTGGTGAGGTCGCCGTGCGCGAATGGAACTCCTTTGGCGAGATGGATGTCTCGGAAGAGCAGCGCGCCCTCGCCCAGCGCGAACCACAGCTCGAATCGACCAGGCTCGAGCTCAAGGCCGCACAGAGTGCGCTCAAGAAGGCTCAGCTCGATTTGACGCGCACCACCCTTCGCGCGCCGTTCAATGCGATGATTATCAACGAGAGCGTCGACACCGGCCAGCTTCTCAGCCCTCAGACGACGGTCGCGCGACTAGTTGGCACCGATGAGTACCGCGTGCAGGTGTCCGTACCCGTCGCCGCCTTGCGAACCGTCCGAGCCCGTACCGATGACGCCCCTGGCTCCGAAACGAAGATCATCCAGCGCATCGGCCAGGAGACCATCGTGCGTCGCGGCGAAGTGATTCGGCAGCTGCCGGACCTCGATCCCGGCGGGGCGATGGCGCGCATCTTGGTCCGCATCGAGAACCCTCTTGGAAACCCGGGCGACCTCCCCTTGCTGCTCGGCTCGTTCGTGGACGTAGAGGTTGGCGCCCAGCCCATCGACAACGCCATCCGCGTCCCTCGGGTCGCGCTCAGAAACGGCCGCAGCGTCTACGTCATGAACGACCAAGATCAGCTCGAGATTCGCGACGTCCAAATCGCATGGACCGAACCCGATGCGGTGCTCGTCACCAGCGGCTTGGAGGCCAACGAACGCGTCGTCACCAGCCGCATCCCAACGCCCGTGCCCAACATGCTCCTCAGAACCCTGGCGGAGGAGCCTGAGGCCGCACCCAGCGACCCAAGCAAGCCCGCCGCCCAAGCCACGCCATGACCGACCCCGCCAAGTTCGACCCAGACAAAGAGCGCGGTGTCATCGCCTGGGCGGCGAAGAACTCCGTCGCGGCCAATGTCTTGATGCTCATCCTGATCGTCGGGGGCATCGTCACCTTGGCGTCGGGCATCAAGCAGGAAGTGTTCCCGGAGGTCGAGCTCGATGTCGTCTCGATCAGCGTCATCTATCCCGGCGCGAGCCCTGCGGAAGTCGAGCAGGCCGTCGTGCTTGCCGTCGAAGAGGCGGTTCGGGGCATCGATGGCGTCAAGAAGGTCACCTCCTCGGCGATGGAGGGGCGGGCAAGCACCTTGGTCGAGCTCTTGCTCAACACCGACAAGGACCGCGCGCTCAACGACGTAAAGAGCGCCATCGATCGCATCACTTCGTTTCCCGAAGACGTCGAGCGCCCGACCGTGAGCCTTCTTTCAAACCGGCAACAGGTCATCTCGATCGTCCTCTACGGCGACGTCGACGAATCCACCCTGCGCTCCGTAGCGGAAAACAGCCGCCGGACGCTGCTCCAAGACCCGCGCATCACTTACGTCGAGCTTTCCGGAATTCGCCCACTCGAGATCAGCATCGAAGTCCCGCAGGCCGAGCTCCGCAAGCACGGATTGACCATCGATGAGGTCGCCGCGCGTGTCCGGGCCGCGTCGGTTGAGCTTCCGGGCGGAGGCGTGAAGACGACGGCCGGCGAGGTTCTGCTCCGCACGACCGAACGGCGTGACCGGGGCAACGAGTTCGGCAGCATCGTTCTGCTCAGCCAGCCCGATGGCTCGCAGGTGCGCGTTCGCGACGTGGCGACCGTGCGCGATGGCTTCCAGGAAATCGACAAAGAGGCGACGTACAACGGCAAACCGGCCGTGATGATCAACGTCTTCCGCGTTGGTTCCGAGACCCCGCTCACCGTGTCCGCCGCCGCGAAGGAGTACGTCGTCGAGCTCCAAGAGACCTTGCCCAAAGGCCTCTACGCCGCGAACTGGTTCGACACAGCCGAGATGTATGAAGGGCGACTCTCGCTGCTCTTGCGAAACGCGCGCATCGGCCTGCTCCTGGTCCTTCTGACGCTGGCATTGTTTCTCGAAGCGCGTCTCGCGTTTTGGGTGACTCTGGGGATCCCCATTTCGTTTGCGGGCTCCCTGCTCTTCTTCCCGGTGACCGACGTGTCGATCAACATGATCTCGCTCTTCGCGTTCATCATCACGCTCGGTATGGTCGTCGACGATGCAATTGTCGTCGGCGAGGCGATTTACAAACAGCGGATGGATGGCAAGGGGCGTCTAGAAGCTGCCATCGGCGGCGCCAAGGAGGTCGCACAGCCGGTCATCTTCGCGATCCTCACGAGCTGCGTGGCTTTCGCCCCGATGCTGATGGTCCCGGGGCCCATGGGGAAGTTCTTCCGCGTCGTGCCGATCGTCGTCATCGCGGTGTTGATGATCTCGCTCGTCGAGTCGCTCCTCATTTTGCCAGCCCACCTTTCGCACCCGATGCCCTGGTGGCTGAGAATCGTGCTCTCGCCCTACCTCTGGGCCATGCGCGGCCTCGCCAAGCTCGACATGGCGCACCGCCTCCAGCATCACATCCAGCACACTTACATCCCCTTCTTGAACAAGGCGCTGCGCTGGCGGTACTTCACGATTGCGGCTGGGGTTGCCCTCCTGGTCGGAACACTCGGCTACGTCGCCGGCCGGATCCCGTTTACCTTTCTCCCAAAGGTCGAGGGCGACCTGATCACCGCGCACTTGAAGATGCCCGTCGGCACGCCGGTATCCGAAACCGAGCGAATCGCAGACGGGATCGCGGCGGTTGCGCAGTCGATGGTTGACGGCGAAGACGCCAAAAGCGATGGGCCGACGATGTCCCGGGGCTTGTACGAGGAAGTCGGGGCGATGAGCGCACTCGAATCGGGTCCGGAGGGCTCGATGTC
>CAMYMX010000137.1 GCA_947259605.1 uncultured Polyangiaceae bacterium
AATCAGCTGCCCCCGGCTCATCGCGTATGTATCGTCCACGCCCAGGCGCTCGGCTTCCTCGCGAAGCTCCGGCGTCGTCAAGTTGTAAAGTCGGGTCAGATCCATCGAACCAGCTCCGGGTCCATCTGTTGTAGCGCGTTCTTGGCCTGGTCGCAGTCCCGATCGATCTGCTGGCGGAGTGCGTCGAGCCCGTCGAACTTCGCTTCGCCTCGGATGCGAGCCACGAAGCCCACGCGCATGCGCTTTCCATAGAGATCGCCCTCGAACCCGAGTAGGTGCACCTCGATCGAATGACCGGCTTCGAAGGTCGGCCGGTTGCCCAGATTTGCAACGCCATGGAGCAGCGCCGCACCGGGCTCGTCGAGGATTCGGGCGACCACGGCGTAGACCCCGTCCTTTGGAAGTTGTAGCGGCTCCACCGCCAGATTCGCCGTCGGAAAACCCAACTGACGCCCGCGCTGGTCGCCGCGCGTGACCAGCCCGGTGGTTTCGTGGACCCGCGTCATCATGCGCGCAGCATCCTCGACGTTCCCATCTTCTCCGAGGATGTGGCGAAGCCGCGTCGAGGACACCGCCTGGCCCCCGTACATCACCGGCTGTACGAGCTCCACCGTGAACCCTTCGCGCGCCCCCCAGCGTTGCAGGGTGTGGATGTTGCCGGAGCGCTTGTGCCCGAAATGGAAATCGGGGCCCACGACGACACCCTTGGCACCGCACGCTTCCAGCAGCACTCGCTCGACGAAGCGATCCGGCGTCATTTTTGAGAACTCGCTGTCGAAGGGGAGCACCACGACGTCGTCGCACCCGGCCCCCTTCAGGAGCTCTACGCGGCGCCTCATCTCGGTCAGCAGCACCGGCGCCCGCTCGGGGACGAGGACCGCGGTCGGATGCGGTTCGAAGCACATGGCGAGGGTCTGCCAACCCTCGGCATCCGCGGTCTGCTTGGCCGCGTCGATGAGCGCCCTGTGCCCCAGATGAACGCCATCGTGGTTGCCAGGAGTGACGACAGAGTGGGTGCGGCGCATCAGCTCAGGAGCCCCGGAGCGGTGAACGTGCTCCTCCTTCACTCACCTACAGCGCCGTTCGAGACACTTCAACTCGAATGCGCCCGATATCCAGGTTGATGACGAAGGGCTTTGGGTACTGTATGGTTGAAAACATGGGGAAATCAAAGGGGAGGGCCGGTTCTGCCGACGATGCTCCATTCGAGCAGGTCATGGACCGCCTTCAAACGGTCGTAGCGCAATTGGAAGAAGGAGATTTGCCTCTCGAGCAGTCTCTGGCGATGTTTGAGGAGGGAGTCCGCCTGTCGCGGGCCGGAGCGAAACGACTGGATGAAGCCGAGCGTAGAGTAGAGGAGCTCCTCGCAGCCGGAGACGAGCTGCAAACGAGTCCTCTCGAAGAAAGCGAAGCGGGGGAGCAATGAGCCAAGTCCTCACGGTACCGACACACTTCAACGACATCGGAGAGCTCTCCGAGGGCTTCCTCGATCGGGTCGAACAAGACACGCTCATCCTCTACGGGCCTGTCGCCTACGAAGATGGTTCGCAGATCCAGTTCGCGGTGCTGCTTGCTGACGGCACACCGGCTCTCGAGGGCGCAGGCGTCGTCCGCGCTGCGGTGGATGGCGGCGCCGACCGTGTTCAGGAAACGCGCTATGACGTCGTCGTCGAAGCGTTGAAGCTCGACGGCCGATACGAAGTCGTGTTCGAGCGCCTCGTGCTTGCGCGTCAGGCGGTGTCCGAGCCCCCCGTGCCTGATCCCGAAGAAAACGAACCCACCGGTGAGCTCGACGCTGCACCCGCGCCGGACGACTCAGCTGACGAGCCGAGCGGCGACGAAGCCCGTGCGTATGTGAACGACGTCGAGCTCAGCGCAGATGAGGTCTTCTCGCTCGCGCCAAGCGAGGTGGATTCCGTCGCGCCCGGTGAATACGACTCGGACTTGCCCGAGGAGTCCGCGGTTGAGACCGAGCCGCCCGACGACGCCGACGCCGAACCGGAAACCTCGATCGAAGAAGTCGAGGACGAATACACGGACGAAGATGAGCTGGCTACGGTCGTGGCCGCGGTCGATCCGCAAGCCATGATGGCCGATGCCGAAGAAGCGCAGGACGAAGAAGCGCAGGACGAAGAAGCCCAGGGCGAAGAAGCCCCGGACGAGGCCAGCCGCAACGAAGAAGGGAACGTCGACGCCGACTTTGCCTTCGAGCATGGCATCGCGGCCGCGCCGAAAGTCGGCATGCCGGTTCCCGTCCCTTCGATGGCCGCGCCACCGGCGGCGCCTCCTGCTCCACCACGATTGCGCCTGGCCGAGCCTCCCGACGGCCTCACTCGGCCTTCCCTTGCAAAGTCCGACGAGCTCCGGTTCAGCACGGATGGAGAGGTCAGCGACGTCCACACGACGGGCCTTTTTGCGTACGAAGACGGGCTTCCGATCCCATCGCGGCCGCCGCTGCCCGATCCCAATGATCGCCGATCTGCAGCCGCCAATGAAGCTCAGGGCGACTCCGACGTCGAAGAATCGGAGCCTCCAGAATCCAATGACGACGAGTATGAAGAAGTCCGCCTCAGTGATTTTGCCGGCGCGGTCGAAGAGGGCTGACGGGTCATGAGCCGCATCGCCGCCGTCCTCGTTTGTGTCCTCAGCCTCCTGTTCACTGCGGAGGTCAGAGCCGATGCCGTCGTTCACGTGAAGGTGCGCAGCGCGGACAACAAGCCTGTCGATGGCCGTGTCGAGCTCAGCGGCCCCGGTGGTACGTTCACCTGTACAACCAGTCAGGGCAGCTGCACGATGAGGTCGGTCCCCGGTGGCCGGTACCTTGCGGTGTTCAAGCCCGGGAGCGGAAGCGCCACCGCCCCCAAAAAGGTGATGATCCCTCCGGACGGCAAGGCGGATCTACACATCGCTGCAAAATAGCCCGTTCAAGTTGGCGCGGGGCACCCGCAAAGTGCCATAATTTCGGGTGGGGAACAGGCGAGGGGAATGCGCAGGAGTTGGATACTGCCCTGGTTGGGGGGCGTTGTTGCATTGGCGTGCGCGGCACCGGTCCATGCCGAGGCCGACCCAGTTTCCGCTGAAGATCCCCGCGAAGCCCGGGTGGCCGAGGTCCAGAACAGTTTCAGCGGGCCGACAGGCGGCATCCGCATCATCGATGCCGCCTCTGGTCCCAAAGGCACGTTTCGCCTCGCGTTGAACACCGAGTTCTTCGTGATCGGGGACTACTTCGTCCCGACCGACCAGGCGCAACACTTCGCGGGCAATCTCTCGCTGAGCGTTACGCCCACAGACTACCTCGAAGTCTTCGCGGCGGCAGAAGTGACCTCAGCGTGGGACGACTCCAATGACCCGATGTTGATCCAGCGCGTCGCTGACGTTCTGCTCGGCCTCAAGGGCTTCTATCGCGCGAAGCCTTGGCTCGCCGTGGGTGGTGACGCCAGCATTGCCCTTCGCGGCGGCGTCAGTGACCCCAAGGCCAGGCTCCGCTCCACCAGTTTTGGTTTCCGCGGCAACCTCACATTCGACTTCCGAGAGCACGAGCGCCGGGAGGCGCCGATGATTCTGCGCGTGAACGCCCAGTACTGGTTTGACAACTCGGCGAACCTCACCGAAGGGATCGAAGATCGGAGATACGCGGTCTTCGACGGGGCTGTGCCCCGCCCCGAGGAGACGCGTCACCTGCTCACTGCGTTCGAGCGATATGCCTACGGCGTCAATCGAACGGACTTCGTGCGCATTGCGACGGGGTTCGAAGCCCCGCTCAAAGCCCGTAAGGTGGGGCTCCATCCGATGCTCGAGTGGCAGTGGGACATTCCGATCAACCGCCAAGGATTCCAGTGCGCTGCCGCTGCTCGCAGTAACGACGACGGTTGCCTGGCCGACGAAGGCCCCAAGGCCTTTCCGATGGAGCTCACGTTTGGTCTGAGAATTCTCCCGCCGCCCAAGGGGCTTGCGTTCACCGTCGCAGCCGACGTCGGGCTCACCGGGACCCGCAGCTTCGTCCGAGAGCTGGCGCCAACCGCCCCGTACAACGTCATCCTGGGGGTCGCCTATGCATTTGACCCACGCCCGGCGCCGCCGATCGTTTCGGGTCCAGTTGAGCCCGTCGCGGACTCGGTGCCGACGGGGCAATTGCACGGCCGGGTTCTCGTAGAAGGGAGCGACAGCCCAGTGTCCGGCGCCTTCGTTGGGGTCGTCGGCCGGGACGTGTCCCCGCAGCTCACCGACTCCGCGGGTCGATTCGTGACCTACGGTCTCCCGGAAGGCGAGGTCGTACTCGAGATATCGCACCCGGATTTCATTCCAGCGCAGTGTAGGGCGTCGGTACCTTCGGACACCGAGTGCAGGCTGGTGCCCTCGAGCCGCGACGGCCAGCTGCGGGTCGCCACGGTCGATCGTGCTGGCAATCCGGTTTCCAAGGTCCCGATCACTCTGCGGGGGCCCTCCGAGCACAGCCTGATTTCGGACGACAGCGGCTCAGTGCGAGTCGATGGGCTCGCCGCTGGCACGTATACCGCGCACGTCGACGATCCGATCTATCTCATCACCGTTGCCGACGTCGAGATTCACGAGCGTCGAGAGACCACGTTGCAGCTTCGTGTGCTTCGCAAACCCTCGCGTCCCGGCGTCATTTTGAAGAACAAGCAAATCGCGCTGCGACGGCAGATCAGCTTTGCGACTGGTAGCGACGAGATCTTGCCGAACAGCGAGCCTCTTCTGTTGGAGGTCGCGGACGTGCTCATTCGAAACCCCGACCTCGAGCTGGTCGAGATTCAGGGGCATACCGACAACCGAGGCGACCGCGGGCTCAATATGCGGCTGTCGCAGCAACGCGCGGAATCCGTTCGGCGATGGCTGACCCAGCACGGTGTGGAGCCAGACCGCCTGACGGCGAGGGGTTACGGGCCGACCCGGCCGCTCGCACCAAACATCACGCAGCAAAATCGAGCGCGTAACCGGCGCGTTCAGTTTAGGATCTTGCGCCGCGCCCAGCTGACCGCCGCCGCGTCACCGTAAGCCCGATAAGGACAGCGAAGGTGGCCCAGAGGGCGTCGGCGGGAGTTTGGGTCGTGCTGCAGCTGCAGCCGCTGCTGCTCGAGAAGGCCCCGGGGGCGTCGCAGGCGATCGGGTTCCCCGATTCGGTGGTTTCACAGTTCAGCTGGAGACCTCCAAAGGGAATGGCGGTGCAGGTCTCGTCCAGGTTTCCAGGAGGGTAGATGTCGCAAACCGCATTGATGTCGTCCGGCGCGAGACTCCGCTTGTCGACGGCGTTTCGGTCGGCCGACGCGAACATCGTGGCCACCACGCAGGGATCGTCGGGATCATCGATGTCGATTGGGTTGCAATGACCGATGCCGATGAAGTGCCCGGCTTCATGGGTGACGATGCCGCGCAGGTCCGCGTCGTTACCGTCGCAACCTGTCTCGGGGCAATCGTCGTAGGGGCCACCGGCTCTCCCGCCGGGGACGAATCGCTGATCGTTGACCATCATGTCTACGTCGAGGATTTCGCCGGTGGTCGTGTTGTGCCAGACGATGGTCACCGCGAAAGCGCGGGGGTCATACGGCAGGTCATCTGGGTCGCGGCAAGGATCCTCCCAGGGGTCGAGGAAGGCGATGGTGTTCACGTTCCCGACGCTGTTGAACTCGGCTCGCTTGCACGTCGACGGCTGCATGGACGGCTTGAAGACCAGGTTCGGCGTCGAGCCTCCGGGGCATTCGGCGGTCTCCCAAGTTTCGAATGCGGCGTTGACCGAGTCCTCGATCTCGCTGAGGTCCATCCACACCGAGCCACGCCCATCGACGGCATACGACAGGCACGGGTTGGTCCAGACCAAGGGTTCCCCTATCTCGACGCAGGCCTGCTCGCCGACCTGTGCGCCGCCACCGGTCGTCATTTGGCAGTAGGCCGAGGCGTCGTTTGGGGCGACCGAAGTCGACATCGCGAGCCCGAAAGCGATGGCCCAACAAAAGGAGCGCAGGCTGCGACGACTCATCGACGGCCCTCGTGCTTTGCGGCGATCTGCCGTAGCTTGGAGAGGAACGCGTCGAGGCGTTCGGGCTTTGGCAGCGCACCGAAGTTCCGCTTCAAGCGCCCTTCGGCATCCTGGCGGACGAGCAACAGACCTTCGCGGCTTTGGCGGACAGTGTCGACGCCTTTCTCTCTGCGCACGCGCATCACGCCCTGCCCCATTCCGACGGTTCGGAATGCCGCGTACGGCCCTCCGCCATGAACGAATGCCAGCACCCGCTCGCCCACCTGGAAAGATGCCTCGCCTTCGACTCGCATCCCGATGTCGCCGATTTGGCCGCCCATGGTTTCGACGATCACTTCGCGTTGGTCGGGGGCATTTCCGCGAATCTCGCGCTCGACCTCGATCCTGTGCCAGGTCCAGATCTGCCCGTCTCGCCGCAGAAACGACTCGGAGAACAGAACGCGGCCGAGGACGATACGGTCCGCTTCGGCGGTCAGCTCTTCGAGCTCGAGCCCTTGGACGACGGAGCCATCGGCGGGGGCCGAGAAGAGGAGTGCCCCTACGATCGGGCCTATTAACAGAGGCAGCAGGCGGAATCTAAGCATTTCCTAATGCTGGGGGCCTCTGCGGCCTCCGTCAAGCAATCTGCCCTACACGATCTCGATTGACAGTTTCCACTAGATTTTCGTACACATCGCTTCATGCACCAAGATCCCTTGTCTCGCCGGCTCCGATCGGCGATTGGCGTGATCTGCATCGTGGGCCTCGGCGGCTGCGACGTTGCCAAGTTCACCGCCGACTCGACGGCAGGACTGTTCACCCGGGCGGCTCCGGCCTTCGAATCCTACTGGGACTACGACCTAGCGGGGGAAGCGCTTCCCGCGACCGTCGTGCAGTTTGAAGGGATCCTCCGCGTCGTTCCGGACAACGAAGCGATCTTGGCCCAGCTAGCGCAGGCCTATATCGCGTACGCATACGGCTGGGTCGAGGCCGACGTCGAGGAGCTGGAGTTCGAGAGCGAGTACGAAGAAGCGGACATCCAACGGCAGCGTGCGCGTATCATGTACCTGCGGGCGCTCGACCTGACTCGGCATTGGGTTCGGCTGCACAACCCCGACGTTGACCTCGCCGTAAAGAGTACCGTCGACGACCTCGAGACCTGGCTGCAGGAGGCGTTCATCGACAAGGTCGATGCCGAGATGCTGCTCTGGCACGGTTATGCTTGGGGCTCCTACATCAACACCGCGAAGGACGACATGGAGGCGGTCGCGGACCTCGAGTATGCGAAGGCGTTTGTCGCGCGCTCGATCGAGCTCGACCCGGACTACTACAACGCGGCTGGCTACACGTTCATGGGCGTGGCGACCGCGTCGGAGATGGCCGGCGATATGGACGTGGCCAAGGTCTACTTCGAGAAGGCCCTGGCACGTACCGAGCGGCGCGCGCTCCAGATCCAGCTCAACATGGCCCGGTACTATGCGGTGAAAGAGGGAGATCGGGAGCTCTTCGACGAGCTCCTGACCGAGGTGATGGACGCCGAGGATCCGCTTCCCGAGGCGCGGCTCGCCAATCGGATGGCTCGCGTGCGTGCCGCCCTCTACATCGAGAACGCAGACCAACTTTTTTAGTGATATCGGCCATTCCCGAAGTTACTCTGCGTAGCTCCGGCGTTTCGAACGAAGCGGCTGCGAAGAGGCAATAGTGAAGTACATCCGGCGACTAGACAGAGGGCTCGCGCGCGGCGAGGCAGCGATAGCCGCTGCCGTGCTTCTGATCATGATCCTGGTGGCGGCCACCCAAGCAGCGCTCCGCAATCTGACCAATCTCGATTTTGAATGGGCCAACCTCGTTCTCGAGCGGATGGATTGGGCCGATTCGTTCCTGCAGAAGGGGACGCTCTGGCTCGCCTTCTTTGGAGCTTCTC
>CAMYMX010000138.1 GCA_947259605.1 uncultured Polyangiaceae bacterium
GCAGCTGCACCAACCACGGCGAGTGCGAAGCGGCCTGTCCCAAGGGCGTCAGCCTGCAATGGATTGCCCGGATGAACCGCGAGCTCGTGCGCTCGATGGTGAAGTCCGATTCGGGCGTCTAACACGGCCGGCGCTAGGCGCGTCGGCTATCCCAGATGAAGCGGGCGACGACGCCGGTCACCGCGACGACGACGAGAACGAAGGTGGCAACGGCGTACCGCTCCGCCACGTCTCGGAGCACCTCCCAGTTGTTCCCGATCGCATAGCCTGCGGCCATCAGCATCGCGTTCCAAACCGCCGCGGAGATTCCGCCGTAGAGGAGCACCGGCGCGGCATTCATCTTGGACAAGCCGGCGCCGACGAAGAAGAACGCGCGGAGCGCGGGCAGGAAGCGATTGGCGGCAAGGTACATCGAGCCGTGTCTTGCATAGCCTCGACGCACTGCGTCGAGGGCCCGCGTCGCGCCCGGCGTTTTCAGAAACGCAGGCCAGCCGTCTTCGTGATTCGCGAGCCAGACACCGAAGCCCCAGGCCGCAAAGCCTCCGAGGAGCGCACCCGCAGTCATCGCTAGGTATACGAAAGCCCAATGCAATTGCGCGCGAACCGCGAGGGCAACCGCGAACAGCGCCACGGTGTCGCCCGGGATGGGCGGGAAAACGTACTCGATCGCAGCCGCGGCCGCGACGAGGGCGTACGCCCAGTACACGGGACCGTGTTCAAGTGTGTGCAGAAATTCGTCAAGCATTCGAACAGCACATAGGCTGGGGATCAAAGCCGGTGTAGCACAGCGCTCGGCTCGACATCAGTGCTCGATGAGTCAGTCTACGGCAACGCAAGGTTAGAATAGTGGCGAGTGGAGATCCCTTGGTGTCAGTCCTTCAACGTCCCAACGCTAGGGTCGAGGACGCTGCCATTCTGATCGCCAAGGAAGCGAACCCGCTCCTGGATGAGCATGCGATGCGGCGCAGCCTCGATGGCCTGGGCGCCGAAGCCTTGATCCGCCGTGGGCTTCGTTCCAACCCAGAGCGCGACGGTCGGATCCTTGCCGAGCTGCTCTTCGAAGAGTTGGGCTTCGAAGGTGAGCGTGAGGACTACTATAATCCCTACAATAGCTATCTCGACAAAGTCATGATTCGCCGCAGAGGGATTCCCATTTCACTCTCTGTGCTGACGATGGCTGTCGGTGAGCGCGCGGGGATGGATGTCGAAGGGGTCGGGTTCCCGGGTCACTTCTTGGTTCGCGTCGGCGGTTCGGACGGCGTGTACCAAGATCCCTTCCACCGAGGCGAATTGCTCGACGGCCACGGTCTGCGAAGGCTCGCCGCGGAGTTCCTCGGCGCGGAAATGGCGTTGCATCCGAGTTACCTAGAGCCTGTGGACTGCCTCACCATCACCATCCGCATGCTCGCAAATCTCAAAAACGCGCATCGACGCCAGGGCGACTATGCGCGGGCGATGCTTGCCTGCGACCATCTGGTCGAGCTCACGCAGGCCCCAGAGCACCGCCGCGACCGGGGCCTTCTGGCCCACGCCCTTCGTACCTATGGCGCCGCCTCCGAGGATCTGGCCGCGTACCTGGAAGCTCGACCGGATGCAAAAGATGCCCGCGTGGTCAGCGAAGCCCTGGCCGAAGCCCGGCAGCAGGCCGACCTGGTTTTGCACTGATCGTGCTTCTTTGGGACCGCCGCTTTACAGCGGCGCACGGCGTGCAATGACTCCGCCCGACCGGTGAGCCGCATGTCGATCGAATCTCTGAAAACCCTCCTACGGCCCGAGCTCGCGCAGCTTTCCCCATACCGGGTGCCTCCGGCGCCCCCTGAGGTGAGGCTCGACGCGAACGAAAGTCCGTTTCCGCTGCCTCCCGAGGCGCGCGCACGAATCGCCGCCGCGCTCCACACGGCCGAGTTGCATCGTTATCCGGATGGTCGAGCGACGCGACTTCGTGGGGCGCTCGCCCGCGGACTCGGCGGAAGCCCTGCTGAGTACGTCCTGGGCGCTGGCTCCGATGAGCTGATCGCTTCGTTGGCGACGGCGATGTCGAGACCGCGGGCAGGCGCCGAGCGGCCCGTCGTCTTGATCCCTGAGCCTACGTTCGTGATGTACCGAATGACGAGCCAGGTGCACGGCTGGGAGCCGGTGGGCGTCCCTCTGGACGATGCCTGGGATCTCGACGCGGACGCGATGGCTGAGGCCATGGAGCGAACCCAACCCAACCTCGTTTATTACGCCATTCCCAACAACCCGACCGGCAACTGCTTTGCGCGCGACACGGTGGAAAGCCTCGTCGACGCATTTCCCGATACCCTACATGTGATCGACGAAGCCTATGGCGCCTACTCCGGGCAATCGTTTGCAACGTTTGCGGAGGAGCGCCCTCACTGCGCCTTGATGGGAACCCTTTCGAAGGTCGGCTTTGCGGGCATCCGTGTCGGCTGGGTCCGCATTCACGAGGAGCTGTCCGCGGAGCTCGAGAAAGTTCGTCAGCCCTTCAATCTAAATACCGCATCGCAAATCATCGCGACGCTCGCGCTGACCGACCTCGCCCCCCTGCTCGAAGAGCAAGTCACGAGCATCGTCGCCGAGCGCGAAGGGCTCGCCGGCGAGCTCAGCCGGCACGAAGCGCTCCACTGCTATCCGAGCGCAGCCAATTTCTTGCTCGTCCGGTATGCCGGCGACATCCCAACGCTCTGCCAGACCCTGCTGGAGCACGAGATCGCAGTCCGGCAGTTTTCGAGCGGTGATTCGCGGCTCCGAAGCTGTATTCGAATCACCATCGGGACCCCCGAAGAGAACGCGCGCCTAGTTCAGGCGCTCCGCGATATACTAGGCTGAGCGATGTCGGTAGCAAGAGAGGTGACGCCGGAGCGGGCGATCGAAACGTTGAGCTGGGCCGCCGGTGTGACACGCGACCCGGCCCTGCTCGAACAGAAGCCAGACCGCCCCGCACCCGCGGAGTGGCGCGCAGTGCCGGTCGCGGAGTTTCGCGAGCAGATGGACAGGCTGCTCTGCGGGAAGTTTCCGGAGCCCGGGCTCGATGCGATCGAATCGGTCGGTGGCCTCGATGCGTGGCTGCCCGAAGTCGCCGCCATGGTCGGCTTTGGAGACAATGAGTGGCGTCACAAAGACGTTTGGAAGCACACCAAGCAGGTCGTGAAGCAGTCGGTCCCGCGTATTGAGGTTCGTTGGGGCGCATTGCTGCACGACATCGGGAAACCCAAGACGCGTCGGATCGACGAGCGCGGGAACGTTTCGTTTCACGGTCACGCCGAAGTGGGCGCGGCGATGTTTCGCAAGCGCGTAGCCGACCGCCTAGGCTTCGAAGGCGAGCAACGCGAGCGAATTCACTTCTTGATCTTGCATCACCTTCGCGCGGCGCAGTACGACGATAGTTGGACCGATGCCGCCGTTCGGCGCTTCTACAAGCAGATGGGTGAGGGCCTTCGCGACCTGCTCGACCTCAGCCGTGCAGACATCACGACGAAGCGCCCGGAGAAGCGTCGGCGCGGTGTCCGTCAGATCAGCCTGCTGGCCAAGCACATTCGCGACCTTCAGGAACAAGACAGCAGGGTTGCTCCTCTGCCGAAGGGCTTGGGCACCGTGATTATGAAGGAGTTCGGAGTGCCGCCATCCAAGCGCCTCGGCGACCTAATGAAGCAACTCGAAGATTCGGTGGAAGCCGGAGACATGGAATCCGAGCAACCGGCCGAGTACTACATTGCGTACTTGGCGGCGCACCGAGACGAGTTCGGGCTCGACTGAGGGCCTCTATCGAAGCAACGACTCGGCGATGGCGTCCATGACCTCGTCGAAGTCGCCTTCTCGGAAGCGGGCGCCGCTGACGAGCCAATCGGTGTGGAAGGAATCGCGGTCTCCGTGGAAGTGGCCGATGACGTCGAGGTGATCGGCGGTACCCGCCCACAGAACTTCGCCCCAGATCATGCTCGTGGTCGGAACCAGGCCATCGTTGAACGAGCTTTCGAGCGGCAGCCCAAGGCTCTTTTCAAGAACGTCGCGAACTTGGGGCTCCGGGTTGGGCGGCGGATAAACCTTCGAAGTGCGGCCTGCACCCACGTAGAGCGGACTAAACACTGCGGCCGAGAGCGCGTTCAGCGGAGAGCGGAGATTCTTTGCGATTCGAAGCGGCGCAGGGGAAGGAGTCCGAGTGACGACGCAGCCGTACCGAAGATTTGGGTTGTCCTCGATCCCGGCGTTGAAGATGTCCATCGACTCCGGTGTGAGTTGAATGATGGCACCCTGATCGTAGCGAATGCCATCGAACCAGTCCCGAACCTCGGCTCGCCCCTCTGCCCCCAAGAAGCTGAGGAGCAGCTCCGTAGACCGGTCGAGCAGCTTGACCTCGATGCCCAGTGCCTGGTCCATTCGACCCAGGGCGGCGACGAGCGGAGCGAGGATGGTGAGCGGCGGCCCGCCCGCACGCAGCGTCACGTACGTGAGAAGCGAGAGCGCCTCGAGGAGCCGCGTCCCTGCCATCGTCGTGAAGAAATAGGCCAGCGGCGTGCCGTAGTGGGGGGTTGCGATCGTGGTGACGGTCGTGACGCGATCAAACCAAGGCGGGGGAGCTGGCCAGGCCGAGGGCGACGCCAGCAGTCGGACATCCAGTCCACCGGTCGAATGCCCGACGAGATGAATGGCCCCCGCATCATCGGCGCAGCTTTGCTGAATCGCGTCCATGAGCACCTGTGTGCGGTGCACGATGGAGCCGGTGGGCGGTGCGGACACGACCACGAACTCGCAGTCCGCGCCGCGCTCCAAGAGCCGGCTCGCGAGCGCCTCTTCGACGTGCATGAAATAGTCAAAGCCACCTAGCCGCGCGAAGCCGAACAGGCCGGGAACCAAGACGATGTGATGCCGGGGGCGTGCCACGAGCTCCGCCGTTACACGCTAGCGCCGATAACAGATCTGAAGGACGCCGCCGACACCGCGGGGCTCCACACGAAGCTGCAGTTTCTCGGTATGAGGAAGCTTGCGCTGATTCAGATCCACGCCGTAGCGGGCAAGCCGCTCCACGTGAGCCGCGAGATCGAGAATGTCCCGCGAAAGCGTAAAGCCGATGACGTCGGGCTTCGTCGCCGCGGCTGCGATCACGTAGGGGTTGGTCATGCCGAGCACGACAGCGGGCGCTGCGATCGGCATCGTCTTGATCGCGTAAATCGGAGCATCGGCCGAGGCGCTCTTCGCGCCGAAAAGGGAAGACAAGATTGCGCACAGAAAGCAGAGAACCCCAAAGCAGGGGCACCGACGGGGGCTACTGAGCCCCAACTGAACACTCTTCCTCAACTTCTTCCCACTTACAGTCTGCCAGATAGCGAAATATTAATCTAGAGGGGTCAATTGCAACCAGAAAATCTGACGTCCTCGCCAGGACGCTACCCCCTTTGCTCGGCGTTGCAAAGTGAATTGGGCTCATTTTCTGTAACATTGGCGCACCAGCTGCATGCGGCCGCCCTTCTCACGTTCGGGCGCGCGAAAGGAAAAAGCCCGGGCGAAGCCGGGCTTGAAGCTAAGTGTATGAAATAACTCTTAGCTCACTCGGCGCTGCGGGTTCCGCGACGAAGGTAGGCTGGGATGTCGAGCACCGCCTCGTCGTGGAGGGCGCTGGCTCCGAAGGCTCGGCTGCCCACGGGTTGGCTGACCACAGCCGGAGCCCCTTCCAGCGTCGAAGACAAATCATCGGCTCGAGCCGGTGCGGCTCGCATAGGCCTATTGGCTGAACCGTTGCTCGCGCCCTGACTGGAGGACGCCGAGTGGCGCAGGCCGAGCGGGATCGGCGTGTGGCCGCTCTTCTCGAAGCCCGTGGCGATGACGGTGACCTTAACCGTGTCGGAGAGGTTCGAGTCGGTGACGACTCCGAAGATGATCTCGGAATCGTCATGCGCTGCCTGCTGAACCAGGCCTGCCGCCTCGTTGATCTCGCGGAGTCGGATGTCCGGACCAGCGGTGAAGTTGATCAGGATGCCCGTCGCGCCCTGGACCGACACCTCATCCAGGAGCGGGGAGTTGATCGCCATCTCAGCCGCCTCGAGCGCCCTACGGTCACCCTTTGCGATGCCGGTGCCCATCAGAGCTCTTCCGTTGCTCGACATGATGGTCTTCACGTCGGCGAAATCGACGTTGATCATGCCGGCGTTGATGATCAGGTCGCTAATGCCCTGAACCGCCTGCAGCAACACGTCGTCGGCGCGCGCGAACGCATCGAGCATCGTAATGTCGTCATCTCCAAGCGACATGAGTCGCTGATTGGGGATCGTGATGATGCTGTCGATGACGTCGATCAGTTCCTGAACACCACGCTCGGCGTTCTTGGAGCGTTTGCGCCCTTCGAACAGAAACGGCTTGGTGACCACTCCGACCGTCAAAGCACCCTGGTCTTTTGCAATCTGGGAAATGATGGGGGCCGCGCCAGTGCCCGTGCCGCCACCCATGCCGGCGGTCACGAAGACCATATCGGCGCCCTCCAAGACGTCGGACAACCGCTCCACGTCCTCGAGCGCCGCTTTGCGGCCCACGTCGGGATTGCCTCCCGCCCCGAGACCGCGTGTGAGGTTCGGGCCCAGCTGGATCTTCACGGGAGCGAGGCTCCGATCCAAGGCCTGCGCGTCCGTGTTCGCGGCAATGAACTCGACTCCTTCGAGCCCGCCCTGAATCATCGTGTTGAGCGCGTTGCCGCCGCTGCCGCCGACACCCACCACCTTGATGCGCGCCTGAAGCTCTGCGTCGTCCGCAAACTCGATCGAGATAGCCATCGATTCCTCCTAAAAAACTTCTCTGAACCACGCACCGATCTTTCGACCGAATCCGCGGCTCGTAGTCACTTCCACCGTGCGTTCGGGCGCGGACGCTCCCGCCAGTTGTTCCGCTCCGTGCTTCACCAGTCCGACGCCAGTGGCGTAGGACGGGCTCTTCACGACATCGATCAATCCACCGATGCCGGTGGGTGCCCCGCGGCGGACCGGTAAGCCGAGGACTTCCTCGGCCAGCTCCGGCAAACCATCGAGGAGCGTCGTCCCGCCGGTCACGATGGCTCCAGAGGCCAACATGTCCATGTAGCCAGTCTCGGCGATGACGTGACGGCATGCCGCGAAGATTTCTTCCACGCGCGGCTCGATGATGTCGCAAAGCACGCGCCGGGGAAGCGATCGCGACGGCCTGCCGCCGACGGATGGCACTTCGATCGTCTCGTCGTCATCGACCATGCGCGATGCTGCGCAGCCGTATTTGATCTTGATCCGTTCAGCCTCCGCCATCGGCGTGCGAAGCCCAGTGGCGATGTCGTTGGTGAGGTTGATGCCACCGATGGGGATCGAGCTCGTGTGCACGACCGCGCCATCGACGTAGATGATGATGTCCGAGGTTCCGCCGCCGATGTCGATGAGGACTCCGCCGATCTCTCGCTCGTCGCCGCTCAGCACTGCGTGTGCACTGGCGAGTGGTTGCAGAACGACCTCTTCGACGAATAGGCCGCAGCGCTCGGCGCACTTGATCACGTTGGCCACGCAGGTCGATGCAGCGGTGACCATGTGGACGCGTGCCTCGAGCCGAACGCCTGCCATTCCGATTGGCTCTTTGATCCCGTCTTGATCGTCGACGATGTACTCTTGGGGGAGCACGTGCAGCACTTGGCGGTCGCCGGGTAGCGGCACTGCCTTGGCCTGCTCGAGGACACGCGTCACGTCTTCGGCGGCAACCTCGCGGTTGGCAATTGCAGCGACGCCGTCCTGATTCATGCCGCGCACGTGGCTTCCGGCGATGCCCGCATACACGGTGTTGATCTCGACGCCGGCCATCGTCTCGGCTTGCTCGACTGCAGCGCGAATCGCCTGCACGGTCGACTC
>CAMYMX010000139.1 GCA_947259605.1 uncultured Polyangiaceae bacterium
GAGCTCCGAGGGGCGGCTTGCGTGGCCTCAGGCCCCAAGCCCTTCCGGCCACCTTTGCAAGGCGCCCCGTCCGCAGAACTCCCGCGTCGGGCTTTTTTCCGCGCCCCGGTGGTGAAGCCGCGCCCCCGCTAATCCAGCCGTATCCGCGGATCCAGCGCCGCCACCGCAATGTCCGCCAAGAGATTGCCCACTTGCACCGCGATGCCAAACATGAGCACTACCGCCATGATCACCGGCGCATCGAGTGATTCAATCGACTCGATCGTGAGCAGCCCCAGCCCGGGCCAAGCGAAGATCTTCTCGGTGATGATCGCGCCGCCGACCAAAAAGGGCAGGCTCAAGCCGATCAGCGTGGCGATCGGAAGCAGGGCGTTGCGGATGGCGTGTTTGAGAACGACCTGGGTCATGGGCATGCCCTTGGCCTGTGCGGTGCGAACGTGGTCGAGTCGCAGCGTTTCGATGAGCTCGCCTCGCATGACTCGCGCGTAGGTCGCCGCGCCCGCAATGGCCAGTATCAGTGCGGGCAGCAGCGCGTGATAAATGTGATCAAGAGCGTCTACCCCGTAACCTCCGAAAGGGAACCAGCCCAAGAGGAACGCGAACAACAGGAGTGCGATCGGGCCGGTCACATAAGTAGGGAGGCTGATCCCGATGAAGGTGGCAAACATGATCGCGGTGTCCGACCAACGATTGCGCCGAAGCGCAGCGATGATCCCCGCCGTCAGTCCGATGAGCAGCTCGAACAAGACGGCAAGCGAGGCGAGGAGCAACGTGCGTGGAAGGCGATGCCCGATGACGTTGGCCACCGACTCGTGGTGCGAATAGGACTCGCCGAGATCTCCTTGCAGAATCCCGCAGAACCCACGCGTGCCGTCGGCACGCAGGTATTTTGGCGAATCCTTGCGAATGCAGGGCATGAGCCCGAGGTAGCTCATGAACTGTTCGGGCACGGGCCGGTCCAAGCCCTTCTTGGCCTTGAAGTCCGCGATCTGCTCGGCTCTGGCTTGCGGCCCGAGGATCGTCACCGCTGGGTCGCCGGCGACGAAGATCAAGAAGAATACGAGGGTGACGACCGACATGACGACGAGCACCCCCCAAACGGCGCGCTGCGCGATGAACCGCATCATGGGGCCGCCTCCTCTTCGTAGATGACCTGGCTCACCCGCTCCCTCGGAAGGTCGAGCCAGATGTTTCGGTATTCGTTGAGCCAGACCGGGTGCGGGCGGAAGCCCTTCACGTATGGCTGCCAGGCGAACATGTCGACCGCGTACGAGAGGAACGCCCAGGGTGCGTCATCGGCGAGGATGGCGTTTGCCTCTGCGTAGAGAGCGAGGCGCTTCTCGCGGTCGACTTCGGCGCGCGCCGCGTCGAGGATCGTGTCGAGCTTCGGGTTCCGGTAGAAGGACCGATTCTCGGAGTTCACCGGATGGATCGATCGGCTGTGGAAGAGGATGTCCATGAAGTTCGACGGATCGGGGAAGTCCTGATGCCAGCCCGTGAAGGCGGCCTGCGCGACCCGCGGTTTCCCCGTTTCCTTCAGGTACGTCGCGAACGACACCATCTTGAGATCGATTTCGATGCCAATCTCTTTTAGATCTTGTTGGAAGAGCTGCGCTCCGCGGACGTCTCCCTCGCCCCTCACCCAGAGCGTGATCGGCTCGCTCAGACCGTCGGGAAACCCTGCCAGGCGCATTTCTTCCTTGGCTCTCTCGAGGTCGAACACCTGCCTCGTCGGCAGATCGGGATCGTAGGGCGCGAGCATCGGGGGCAAGACCTGGCTCGCCGCGAGCACTTCACCCGGGTTGAGGCGTTCGAGCTTCGACCGGTCGATCGCGAAGGCGACGGCGCGACGCACGTGGACGTTATCGAATGGAGGCAGCTCGCAGTTGAGCCCGATGGCGTAGACCGAGGGGCTCGGGACTTCCGCTCGGTAGGGAGCCCAGGCCTTGGACTCGCGCATGAAGAGCCTGTTCACCTTGCTCGGCCGGTGGATGACGTCGAGGTCGCCGTTGCGGAAGCGAGCGCTAGCGACGTCGGGCGAGATATTCTCGAGGAACACCATGCGTTCAACGCGCGCGCGCGGAGCCCAGTACTCCTCGAACCGATGGAGCTCGACCTGCACCCCCCGCTCCCAGCGCGAGAACGCAAAGGGCCCAGCTCCGACCGGGTGGCGTCCCACCGCATCGGCGCCTTCGGCCGTTTCGAGCTGCTCGACGTGCTCTCTCGCGAGCGGGTAGGCGAATGGCATGGCGAGTGCGTTGAGGAAGGTCTGATCCGCTTCGTCGAGCTGAAACTCGATCGTCTTGTCATCGATGACGCGGATGCCCTCGATGTGTCCCACTTCTCCTCGGTGGTACGCTGGCGCGCCCACGATCGACTTGTAGAAAGGGTACCCCGGGGAGCCGGTCGTCTCCGAGAGCAGGCGGTGCAGCGACCAGGAGATGTCGTGCGCCGTGATCTCGCGACCGTTGTGAAACTTGATGCCATTGCGAAGCGCGAAACGAAAGGCCCGACCCGCGTCCGACACCGTGGGCAGCTCCGCAGCGAGGCTTGGAATCATGTTGCCGTCGTAGTCGTAGTCGAGCAGGCCATCGTAAAGTAGGCGGCAAGCGGCGGTCGAAAGGGTGTCGTAGGCGAAGTGCGGATCGAGCGTGTGGATGTTGCTACCGGCTGAAAAGATGAGCGTCCCGCCGGACTGCGGGGATGGGTGCCCGGCGCCGACGTAGCGGGGGCCGACGGGCGCCTTTGGGAAGTGGGTGACGACCCAGCAAACGAGCAACGCGGCTGCCAGAACCGCGACGCTCCCCGAGAGCCATCGGGCAGGGCGCCAGCGGTCAATCTTTGGGGTCGAACGCATCGCGCAGCCCTTCTCCAAAGAGGTTGAAACCAAAGACCGCCATGCTGATCAACACCGCCGGGTAGACCGTGAGACGGGGGAGGCCGAGGAGAAGCGACTGACTCTCGTTGAGCATCGAGCCCCAACTTGCCGTCGGTGGCCGGACGCCGAGATTGAGAAACGAGAGTGCGCTCTCGGCGATGATCATACGCGCGACCATGATCGTCCCGATCGCGATAATCGGGCCGATGACGTTGGGCAGAACGTGCCGTGCGAGGATCCGGAAGTGACTCAGCCCGAGGGCTCGGGCGGCTTGGATGTAGTCGAGCTCGCGAGCCTCCATCGTCTTGGCCCGCGTCACGCGGGCGAGGGTGGTCCAGGAAAGAACCCCCAGCACGATGCAGATCGTCCATATCCCGGGTGCGTCGAAGACACGCTGCATGACGATGGCGATCAAGAGAAAGGGCATCGAGAGCACCACGTCGACGAGGCGCATCAGGTACGTGTCGGTGCGCCCGCCGACGTAGCCGGACAGCAGACCGAGGGCGACCCCGATGAGCACGGCCAGCGCCGTGGCCAGATAGGCGACCAGCATCGAGATCCTGGCGCCGCTGAGCAGCCGGCTCAGCTCATCGCGGGCGAGAATGTCACCGCCGAGCCAGTGGCCCGGTTCGACGCCTGGGCCGGCCGGGAGCCCGTTTGGAAGCAGCAGGCTATCGGTGAACTGCTCGACCGGGTCGTAAGGCGCGAGCCAGGGCCCGAAAGCGCCCAGCGCCGTCACCGCCACCACAAGGAACAGGCCGACCAGAGCCCCCTTGTTCCGTCGAAATCGTCGAAACGCCCGCGAATCCATGCCCCTGCTGGGAGGTACTGGGTTCAAGGGATCTCGTCAATTTCCGCCCCTCGGCGCGATCTAAGAGCCGATCAAACGATCCAAAGAACAGCGCAGACTGGCTCAAACCAAGGCCATATGGTCCAAAATTTATTATAATTACAGCTACTTATGATTTCATGCTCTTTTGTGTTGACGTAATTATTTTGAATGGAATACATTCGCTATAAGTTATTCAAATGACTCTACCAAGAGGACATAAGCATACAACTCGGGAACTCGAGGCCAGGACTTGGTCGGACGAGGAGCTCGGGACGATCGAGCGGGCGCACGTCGAAGGGATGAGCGTCCAGCAGATCGTCGAGACCTTCACCGCACGGGGCTCAAGGCTCACGGAAGCCACCTTCCGGAAGTACGTCCAGCTGGGACTGCTGCCGCGAAGCGTTCGGGTTGGCCGCAAGGGCAAGCACCGCGGCTCGCAGGGCCTCTATCCGGCGACCGCCGTGCGCCAGATCGATCACATCCGCCGCCTGATGCAGCAGGGGTTCACGATGGAGGAAATCCAGAAGGAGTTCCTCTTCGTTCGCGGCGACATCGATGCGCTACGGCGCCAACTCCAGCGCGTGTACCAGGCGATCGAAAACGCCGTACACGAGCAGCAGCGCGAAGGAGCCGACGACGTGGGTGTCGGCGATGCGCTCAATGAGGTTCGCGAGCTCGGTTCGGAGCTCGTTCAGAAGCTCGAGACCATCGAGCGGCGCCTGACGATGCGGGCCCGCATGGCGCGGGCAGCTGTCTAAGAGATCTGAGGGGGAGAGGTGTCATGAAGGACGCAGCAAGCGCAGAGGTTGTCGACAGGGAATCGAATCCGGAGGAGGAACCGGAGTCACTTGCAGACGCGCTCGACGAGCCGGGAACCGAGGAGCGCCGCGGTCGCAGGAAGCGCCGTTCGCGTGCTCGCGCGCGGACCATCTCGATTCGCCGATTGAGCAAGGCGGAGCTCAATCGGGGCCGTGAGCTCTATCCCGAAAGCGACTACTGGAAGCCGAAAAGCCGTTCGGAGTGCAAAGACATGGAGCGACCGTGCCCCTTCGTCTCCTGCAAGTATCACCTTTACATCGACGTCCATCCGGTGCGCGGGTCGATCAAGCTCAACTTTCCGGACATCGAGATTTGGGAGATGACCGATACCTGCGCGCTCGATGTCGCTGACCGCGGGGGCATCACCCTCGAAGAGGTCGGGGAGATCATGAATCTCACACGCGAGCGTGTTCGACAGGTCGAGACGGCCGGGCTCGCTCGTCTACAGGAGTATCGCGACGTCGAGCGACTCAAGGACTACGTGACCTAAGGGCCACTCCAAGGGCAGCAGGGGGGAGGGTGTCGCCGACTGGCGGCACCCTTTTTTAATTCAGCAAGTTCTCGCGCGGCGTCTTCGCCCAGATCGAGTCCCAGCCTTGGCGATACCGCTCGCTTGCCACCTTGGCGGGGCGGCCGGTCGATGCACGCGCGTCGTGGTGAACCTCGACGTCGAAAAGCACAGGAGACTCCGAACGTGCCTTAAGGCTAACCACCTCGCCATGAAGGGGCTTGCCCTCGTCCAGCGGACGAACCCGCCCTGCCTCGATGCCATCCCCTCGCCGGCGAAGCACGTTATAGCCGTTGCCATCGTCTGATTTGCCGTAGACCAGCATCAAATCGTCAGATTTCTGATACCGCATAACCTAGGAGTAAGGCCGCCCGACCAGGAAGTCTAGGGTTGCGCTCTGGTGGCCGGGCACTTGTCACCGGCCACCGCGTTTCGTACGGTGCGCGCGGTCGTGACTCGAATTGTCGTTCTTTCTCTACTTTTCCTCTTCAGCGCCGGGCCGGCAGCGGCTCAGGACGTAGCTTGCCCGTCCGGCAACGTCCTTGCGGGCAAGTCCCCCCTTGCCCGACCAGGCGTCACAAACGCCGAGCGGCTCACCGACGGCTTCGTCGCGGCGGAAGGCGACCCCTGGCAGAGTGAGCTGACCTCGGTCTTGGCCGACACCAATAGCCACGTCGTTTACGACCTCGGCGCCATCACCCGCGTGACTGCGGTCGACCTTCAGGGCGACAACAACGACGACTACGTCCTCGAGCTCTCCGACGATAGGCGCAGCTTCGCACCGCTCTGGGTGGCGGACCCTGCCTCCGGTCAAGGGATGCGACGGCGCGGCAGCCGCGGCCTGAACAGCCAGGGCCGGTACCTCCGCATCCGCGCGCGGGGTGGCGATAGCTTTTACAGCCTCAGCGAAGTCCTTGCCTTTTGTGAGACACCCTCCGCGTGGCCGCCTGCGGTCCAAGTAAAGCAAACGGCGAGCTGGTGGTGGAAGAAAATCGTCCAGAAGCGCGACCATCGCTATCGGCTGGCGGTCGCGGTGCTCGGCCTGCTGTTCTTCATTGCGCTCTTCCGCATCGAAGAACACAAAAAGGCGCTTTGGGTCGCGTCGGCACTCTCCATCGCCATGCTCGCGGTTTCGGGCTACCGGCTCTTCGGCGCGAGGCTGGCACCTTGGTTTGCCGAGTGGGGAGTCTACGTCCTGGGGGCCTCGGTACTCGTCTGGGCCGTTCGCGGGATTTGGCTGGTCAGCCAGAACCAGGAGGGGCGCCGATGGCTGGAGCGCGGCGCGCTTCTCTGGGTGATTCTCGCGAGCGCGACCGCGTGGGTGAACTTCGGCGTGTTCCACACCTCTAGAGTCGTCCACTACTGGGATACGTTTCACTACTACGTCGGCTCCAAGTATTTCGAAGAAAACGAGTACGAGCGGCTCTACCAGTGCGTGCTTGCCGCCGACTACCAGGAACGCGGCGAAGCGGACCTCGGGAAGCGAAAGATTCGCGACCTGGTCGACAACCGCCTGCACTACATCAGCAAGGAGGAGGCCCTTCGCTATCAGAGGACTTGCGCCGAGCATTTCTCACCCGAGCGCTGGGAGGCCTTTCGCTACGATACGCGTGCTTTTCGGACGGTCATGGGGTCAGGCTGGTGGAAAGACATGTTGATGGACCACGGCTACAACGCGAGCCCGATCTCGAACATGGTCGCCGCGTTCCTCACGAACATAGGCTGGCAGGAACAGCTGCCGAAGGTCTCCTCTGATCGGGTCGAACCCAGCGACCTGAAGACGTTCCGCAAGCGGATTCTGCGCTACACCATGATCGACCTCGGGCTCTACGCCGGCGCGTTTCTGATGATTCTTTGGGCGTTCGGTCTACGCGCGACCGCGCTCTCGGTGCTGGTCTGGGGGACGGGCTACCCCTGGGCCTACTTCTGGACCGGGGGAAGCTTCGCGCGCGTGCCTTGGCTGTTCATGGCGGTGGCCGCCGTGGCGCTCTTGAAGCGCGGCTACCCGCTGCTCTCCGGTTTCACGCTCTCGTGGAGCGCGCTGCTGCGACTCTTTCCAGCCGCACTTGCCGGCGGTCCGATCGCCAGCGTGATCGATCGCTTCATCCATCGAAAGAAGATCAAAAGGCCGTGGCTCGATGCCAGCGACAAGCGCTTCATCATCGGCGGCGTTTTGGGCTTGGCGGTGCTTTGCTCGGCAAGCATTGCCGTCAACGGGTTCGACGCGCACCCTCAGTTTCTGAGCAACACGTTCAAGCACCGCGATACGCCGCTCACCAACCACATGGGGCTCCCCACCGTTCTCTCGTACAAGCCGAGCACGGTAGGCCGTTTCACAAAGGACCAGCATCTCGAAGATCCCTGGGCCAAATGGAAACAGGCTCGCAAGGAAACCAAGCACGACAGGCGCTGGCTTCACGGGCTGCTCCTGCTCGGGATGTTCGTCTTGCTCGCGCTTGTAGGCCGCCGACTCGCGCCCTGGGCGGTGCTCGCCGGGAGTACGATCCTGATCATCGGATTCTTCGAGCTGACTTGTTATTACTACAGCTTCATCATCTTGATGGCTCCGCTCGCGATCGAGCGGCTGCGCTATTCGGTTGCGCTCATCTTGATGACGATCACTGGACTGATTCTGCAGTTTTTCATAGGCTGGTACGACGAGCAGTACATCTGGGAGACCGTCGCAGTGCTTCTCGCGCTGAGCTACATTCTCATCGATGTCGTGCACGACCCGCTTCCCGAGTCTTCGCCCGCCTCGGCGGCCCATCCATCGGCGTAGTTGCAAGCGCCTT
>CAMYMX010000140.1 GCA_947259605.1 uncultured Polyangiaceae bacterium
AGCCGCCGAGGCTGCGCTCGCGGAAGCCGATGCCGCCGCCGAGGCGGAGGCTGCTGCGGCCGCTGAAGCCGATGCCGCCGCGAAGGCCGCTGCTGCAAAGAAGAAGGCCGCCGCGGCTCGCGCGAAGCGCAAAGCCGCGGCGAAGCCCAAAGCTGTGAAGCAAGCAGAGGAGCAAGGAAAACCGACCAAGGGCGTTCGCAGTATTTACGGTAATTGATTGAGGGAAGGATAGATTCATGAACAAAATACTCTTAGCGATTGCGCTGATCTCCGGATTGGCAATGGGCTGCGATTCGACCGACGTAGACGGTGGCGGAGGCGCGGGTGGCGCTCCAACCATCGGGCCGCTCCTTTGGACTTCCCCCGGTTACACGATCGTCGGTGACACTTGCGGTTTCCTAGTTGAAGACGATCCGCTCGCTTTCAACATTACGATTCAAGGAAGCAACGTCATCATGATCGACGCGGATCCGACTGCGAATCCGGACACGGCGCTCCAAGGTTCGACCGACACCTATTCGCCTGAGGACGATGTGGTGAGGCTTGGCAGCAGCCGACTCGACGATCAGTTCGAAGCAGAAGATGGCTGCGTCGTCGAACTAAATGACGCGTTTGTGCTCACACTGGACAACCCGGATCTCAGCCTGGACGAAAACGCAACCGTGCGGGTGACCTGGACCAATGACCAAGAAGATGTGAGCACCATGGTCGGCGACTGTGCGGGAATTTGGTTCTTCGACCTTTCCTGCGCTACGGAAGCGACCTTCACGCTGACGCAAGATCCCGCGCCAGAGCAGTGAAGCGTCGGCACGACTAGCGCTGAAGCCGCCATTGACCCGCGGCGGGCCCAAAGCCCGTCGCGAGGCGGCCCAGCGACTCGACCGACACCCAGGCCGTCCCCTCGATTTCGTGGGGGATGGTGAACTCTGGAATCTGGCCTTTTTTGATTCGGTCGAGCTCGCCTTTGCCGAGCTGGCGAATCAGGCCGACCATCTGAACGGGGTCGAGCCCAAGGCGGACCACCATTTTCATCTCGTCGTTGGGCGGGACGGTGCGGACGCGCAGGTCGCTGAACTTGCGTTCGCCAAGCGCGGTCGAAATCAAGAACCCAGTCGCCGCGTTGGCGAAGTCGCGGATGTCGCGAATCTCGGGCTCATCCGACCGGCACGCATTTGCATCCTGCCTGCAGTTGTTCGGGTCTTCGCAAAAGCTCAGGCAGACGGTGCCGAGGTTTTGGACGTCTTGGGCCCCCGGGAAAGCGGTGAACGCAAACAGCGTCTGCACCAAGGGCAGCGGCACCTTGCTGGAATTCGCGAGTGCGAGCTCGACATCGAATGCGAACTCGATGTCCGAGGTCTTCGGCACCGGCCCGAACGCGCGACAGATGAGCGGGCCGAGGTACTGCGCGCAGTAGTAGCTCGC
Organism: uncultured Polyangiaceae bacterium; assembly: GCA_947259605.1. Lineage (GTDB taxonomy): Bacteria > Myxococcota_A > Polyangia > Polyangiales > Houyiibacteriaceae > SG8-38. The sequence continues at coordinate 1,423 of CAMYMX010000140.1, forward strand.
GAGGTCGCGGTTGGACGGCATCTTGGCCATGCTCACCGAGGCAATGCTGACCTTAGGGGGCTTCACGTTGGGAATCGACCCGCCGCCCGAGAGGCCGAGCGCGGCGCAGCCGAGGAGCGGCACGATCAGAAGTGTCAGAAGAGCGCGTGCGGTGCGGTGCTTCATGCTTGGTCCGGCAGGTTCCAGCGCTTCATAGCACGTCGGAAGCTGCGGACATTGGTGTAGCCGGCATGACGCATGATTTCGTCGGGCGTCTGATTGCGTTCGACGCAACCGACCAGAATCGACTTACGGGCGGCATCTACCAGCGCGCGGAAGCTCGTGTCCGAGTCTTGAAGGCGTCGCTGTAGGGTTCGCGGCGTCATGTGAAGCGCTGCGGCCACCGCTTCGATGCTCGATTGGCCTCGCGGGAGCAGCAGCTTGATGCGATCCCGAACGACGTCGATGAAAGGATGGGACTCGAGGGCTGCGTGCAGCCCCGAGGCGACGCCGCGAAGCTGCCCGTGGAGCGCCTCATTGCGGTGCGCCAACGGCAAGCTCCAGGCCTCGTCGTCGACGAGGATGACCGACTTCTCCTGGCCGAACAGCACGGAGCAGCCGAATGCGTGCGTGTACTGCTGAATGTTCCCGCGATACGGGTGCTCGAAGTGCACCTCATGCGCGGCAAAGCTGCCCGAGGTGGCAAAGCGCAACACCTTCGTCAGGATGACCGCGAGGAACTCGACCTCATGCACGGTGACGGGGAGCTCGTGCTCGACCTTGTGCATCTGGAGCGAGTGATAGCCGGGGTGCTCGCCGAGGCTGAGCACGCGGCCGTGGGACAGCAGCTCTTGAAAGCGCAGGCTCGCCTCGAGGCCTTCGCCGACGGTCTCTGCGCTCGTCAGTAGCAAAATCACCAGGTGATCGGCGCGCGCGCGCCAGACTTCGCCGGCGCTCAGCCCGAGGTGCCTGTCCCCCGTCTCGGCCAAGGCGGCGCGCCAAAACCGGCCGAGGGCATCGCGCGGCGGCCTGCCCGAGGTATCGGTGAAGATCGCGAGATCCATGCCGATTTCGTCGCACAGCGCCTCGACGTCGAGCCCGAGGGCCTCGAATGCGTTCACCACGCCGCGCGCCCACGCGCCGGACACTCTCAGGCCAGAATGGGTCCTGGCTTTTTCAGGTGAGTCGCCCACTGGGCGCCATCGATCCACAGGGGTCCGCGAATTACAAGCCTGGGGGGTGAAGTTTTACAAACTGTGGCGCGATCGGTACCGGCTTTTGTCGCCGGCGGTACGGGCAAGGCGGTTAGCTTCCGAGATGTCATTCGGTGCGAGGCGGGCACCAGTGGCACGGAACGTAGGGCAATGGATGAGCCCACCATCCCATCCAGAGTCAGGCGAAAATGCGTTCCGAAAAGACGGTGCCCGCCTTGGCCTCCCCCCACTCTGTGGAGCCCGTTGATAGAAGTCGGCTAGCGTCTGACCACGTTAGCCGGCTTCGCCTTATTTCTGGGCAGGCCCCGAAACAGGGTTCGTTCGAGCCGGTCGAGAGCCTCGATTTCTAGCGTTCGACGGGGAGCATCGGGGTCGAAGCGGTACGCGAAGTAGCCGAGGTGCGTGTCGCCTTCTGTGTGGAAGCGCGGATGGATGCTCCGAACCTGTGTGCCCTCCTCGGTGACGCCGACCACGTCGACCTCGACCCAGGTTCCGGGGCGGAGCTCTTCTTCGTTGGGCTGAAGGAGCGCGATGCCGACGATCTCGTCCTCGGCGACGGCTTCAAAGGCGACGACGATGGGCTCGTCCTCGTCGTCGCCGCCGAGCTTCAGCAGCTGAGGGCCGGGAGCTAGCTCCAGCCGGAGCAAGCGAGCCTCGGGGACGCCTCGACCGTCGGAATCGGAACCCGAGACGAGGATGTGCTGCTCCCCGGCGAGGATTCGCTGCTCGTCCAAGACACCGACCGGGATCCCGCTAGACTCACTGAGCAAGACGGCGCGTGAATCGGGCTGAAGAACCTCGAGGCTCGATTCTGGAGAGCCATCGCAAGCCGCAGCCGCTGCGAAGGCAAAGGCAAGACCATAAAAGACCAAAGCAACTCTAAGCATGACGACACCTTTCGACGCCCGGGCCGAATGAAACGGTGCAACGCTCGTGCCAATGTGCGGACCCTACAATATACTCCGCGCGAAGCGCTCGACGCGCTGCGTCTGTCGCAACAAGCGCACGCAGGCGTGAAGCTCATTCACAGGAACAACCATGGAAAACCAGAATCCCAGCATCCTCTCTCACGTCTCGATCGGAACCAACGACATGCCTCGCGCCGTCGCTTTCTATGACGCGGTGCTGCCCGTGCTCGGCTGCAAAAAGCTGATGGAGTATCCATTCGGGGTGGCGTACGGGAAGCAGTTTCCGGAGTTCTGGGTGCAGCTCCCGATCGACGGCAAGCCCGCGAGCGTCGGCAACGGGACGCACATGTGTTTCATCGCGGAGAGCAAAGAGGCCGTGCAGGCGTTTCACCAGGCCGCCATGGCCGCGGGGGCGACGGACGATGGGCCGCCAGGGCCCCGGCCGCAGTACAGCCCGGGTTACTATGGAGCGTTCGCGCGCGACCCCGACGGACACAAGGTCGAAGCCGTCTATTTCGATGCCTCGGCTGGCGAGCACGCGTGAGCGCACTCGACCGCTACCTCGACGACCTCGGCGAAAACGCCGACGGCGACACGCTGCTCACGCGCTTTTTGGACTACACGACCGACGAGGGCCTCGAGCTCTACCCCGCGCAGGAAGAAGCCATCATGGAGCTTTTCGTCGGGAACAACGTGATCCTCAACACGCCGACCGGGTCCGGGAAGTCGCTCGTCGCGCTGGCGGCGCATTTTCGTTCGGTCGCGCTCGGAGAGCGTTCGTTTTACACGGCGCCCATCAAGGCCCTGGTGAGCGAGAAGTTTTTCGACTTGTGCAGGGTGCTCGGGCCGCAGCGCGTAGGCATGATGACCGGGGACGCCACGGTGAATCGCGATGCGCCGGTGATCTGCTGCACCGCGGAGATTTTAGCCAACCTTGCGCTTCGTGAAGGCGAGCGAGCCGACGTCGACGGGGTCGTGATGGACGAGTTTCACTACTACGCCGATCGCGACCGCGGCGTGGCGTGGCAAATCCCCCTGCTCGCCCTACCCCACGCACGCTTTTTGGTCATGAGCGCGACGCTCGGCGAGACGCGCCAGTTCGAAGAGGCCATCCACGAGCTTACCGGCGTCACGACGACCCTGGTGAAGAGCACCGACCGTCCCGTGCCGCTCGACTTCACGTACAGCGAGGAGAACTTACAGAACACGGTGGTCGAGCTGCTCGAAGCGGGCAAGGGTCCTATTTACGTGGTGCACTTCGCGCAGCGGGCTGCGACCGAGCAAGCCCAGAGCTTCATGAGCATCGACTTCCTGTCGAAGGACGAGAAGCGCGCCATCAAAGAGGACCTCAGCGGCACGCGCTTCGACACGCCGTTTGGCAAGGAGCTCAAGAAGTTCCTGCATCACGGGGTTGGCGTGCACCACGCCGGCATGCTTCCGCGCTATCGGCGCCTGGTCGAGCGCCTGGCCCAGGAAGGGAAGCTTCGAATCATCTGCGGGACCGACACGCTCGGGGTCGGCGTCAACGTGCCCATCCGAACGGTGCTCTTCACCAAGCTCTGCAAGTACGATGGCGAAAAGACCAAGGTGCTGACCGTTCGCGACTTCAAGCAGATCGCAGGGCGTGCAGGGCGAAGAGGCTTCGACACACTCGGGAGCGTCGTGGCACAGGCGCCCGAGCACGCGATAGAAAACAAGAAGCTCCGCGCGAAGGCCGGCGGCGATGCGAAAAAGGTGCGTAAGCTCAAGATGAGGCAGCCACCGGAGCGTGGTTATGCACACTGGGACGCCGACACCTTCACGCGCCTTCAAGAATCGCCGCCCGAGCCGCTTCGCTCGCGTTTCCGGGTGAGCACCGCGATGATCCTCAACCTCTTCGAGCGCGAAGACAATGGCTGCTTGGCGCTCCGCCAGCTGATTTGCAGCAGTCACGAAGGGCCGAAGTCCAAGTACAACCATGGGCGGCACGCGATCGCCTTGATTCGATCGCTGCGCGACGCCGGCGTCATCGAGCTCAACGGAGAAGGCCCGCGCGTCCATGAAGACTTCCAGTCCGATTTCTCCCTGAATCAGGCGCTCTCGCTTTACGTCGTCGAAGCCGTCGACGTCCTCGACAAGGATGACGCGCTCTACCCGCTCGACGTGCTCACCCTGGTCGAGGCCACCCTCGAAGATCCCTGGGCCGTGCTCTATCGACAAACCGACACGCTCAAGGGGCGGGCGCTCGCGGCCATGAAAGCCGACGGCATGGAGTACGAAGAGCGCATGGCCGAGCTCGACAAAATCGAATACCCGAAACCAAGAGCCGACCTCCTCTACGCGACCTACGAAGTCTTCGCCGAGCATCATCGCTGGGTCGGGAGCGACGTGCTTCGGCCGAAATCGATCGCGCGAGACATGTTCGAGCTCGGCATGAGCTTCGTCGAGTACGTCAAAGAGTACGGACTACAGCGGTCGGAGGGCGTCTTGCTTCGTTACCTCACCGACGCGTACAAGGGGTTCGTGCAAACCGTGCCCGAGTCGGCTAAGACCGACGCGCTCTACGACGTGTCCGACTGGCTTGGCCTCACCGTCCGCTCGGTCGATGCGAGCCTGCTCGACGAGTGGGAGCAGCTTCAGGTCCCGGGCGAGGCTGTGGTGATGCCGGTCGAGCGGGACGAAGACGAGACCGTCGACATTACCAAGGATGAGCGTGGATTCGCCACGATGGTGCGCAACGCAGCCTGGAAGATCGTCCGCTTCCTCGCGTTCAAGCAATACGAGCGTGCAGCCGAGGCCCTCGACGAAGCCTCGGAGAAGAACGACTGGACCGCCGACCGCTTCGCCGAAGCCCTCGCCCCTTACTGGGCCGAATACGACGCCATCGGCATCGGCCCGGACGCCCGCAGCAGCACCCAAGTCCAAATCGAGCGTCGCGAAACCGACTGGCTGCTCACGCAGATCCTCCTCGATCCGGACGAGCACCGAAGCTGGCATCTGCGCTTTCGCATCGACCTCGACGCGAGTCGCGAAGCCGGCGCCGCGGTGCTCAGCCTGCGGAGCGTCGGCGACTAGCGGCCTCTTACAAAGACTCTTCGTACGTTAATTCGGCCTCTGGGAAGTCGTCCGCCACATCCTGCGAAAGCCCAACCGGCTCCTCGTCGAAGCCGAAGGCCCAACGGAGCTGCGCCGTCACGAAGTGGTTGATCACCGGCCAGCCATCCTCGGGCGCGATCGCTTCATCTTGACAACCGTCGGTCCCAAGACGAACCAGATTGTCCGGGAGCTCAAGACCGGCTTCGAGCGCAATCCCAATGACGCCGCCGCCATTTTGGCCGATGGCGCAGATGTCGCTGGGCCCGAGGTGCCCCATTGCTTCGACCACGACGTGCCGGGCCGGCGTGCTGGCCGCGGCGAAGGCATTGGCCGTGCGCTCCGGAGAGACGACCCCGTCGATCGCACCCGCGATCCAGAGCGACGGTTTGTCGGGAAGCTCGATGGTGTTCTCGCTCGAGATGCCCATTGACAGAGGAATGTAGGTCACGACGTCGGGTTCCCCGCCAAAACGAATCGAGGTCCCGCCGCCGGCGGAATGGCCCGTGATCGCGATTTCATCGGTGGAGACGCGCCCGTTCAACAAGCCGCCAGCGACCTCGTTTTCCGAGGCCATGAGGGCAACCACCATGCGCGTCAGTTCGACTTCATCGAGCACCGGATCCGGTTCGTCGCCGAGAAAGCCCTGCAGGCCGCGCTCTAAGTAGTCGACCGATGCCACGACAAAACCCCAGGACGCCAAATGCGTCGTCAGGAAGGTCGACTGATTGCGGTAGCTCGAGGAACCGTGCGCAAAAACGACCAACGGAAACGAACCGTTCCCGCTCGCCGGCACATCGCGGTAGGCCGCAGTCTGGAACGGCGGGTTGATATCGTCGTCCAGAATTGCCTGGAGCGCGTCGGGAAGCGCGTCGCGAATGAAGTAGGGCACGGGGCTCATCCCGGCCACATCGGCACGGTTCACCGGATACCAAACCTCGACCATTCGATCGGCCAAGGTGAGTGTCGTCACGCCGGCATCGAAAGGACCGACGTCGCGAAAGGTCCCACTGAGGGGCGCGGGCGGTACGGTCCCCGCGAAAGACGTCGTGTCGGTCGAACAAGCCGCAAGGCCGAAGGCCAAAACCAAAAGAGAGAGGGAAAGAAAGCGTGCGTGCCTCATAAAAACTCCAGGGCAGGTCATGTAGCACAGCAACCCGTTACCCCAAAAAGGGGACTGTCCCCTTTTTTCGTCGGCGGCGCGGAAAAGGGGAC
>CAMYMX010000141.1 GCA_947259605.1 uncultured Polyangiaceae bacterium
GTCGACGGATCGGTCGCCGGGATCCTCGGCGTGGCCGACCCCATCAAAGACAATACGCCAGACGCCATCGCCGCCCTGCATGCGGAGGGGGTGCGCGTCGTGATGCTCACCGGCGACAACCAAAAGACCGCCGATGCAGTCGCCGCGAAGCTGTCGATCGACGAGGTGATCGCCGAGGTGCTGCCCGATCAGAAGGCAGAGGTCATCAAGCGCCTGCAGGACGGCGGAAGCGTCGTGGCGATGGCGGGCGACGGGATCAACGACGCCCCGGCGCTGGCCCAGGCTCATGTCGGAATCGCCATGGGCACCGGCACCGACGTGGCCATGGAGAGCGCGGGTGTGACACTGGTCAAAGGCGACCTCCGCGGAATCGTTCGTGCCCGAAAGCTCAGTCGGGCGACGATGGCCAACATCAAACAGAATCTGTTCTTTGCCTTCGTTTACAATAGCTTGGGGGTGCCGATTGCCGCTGGCGTGGCGTATCCCGTGTTTAACCTCCTTCTCAGCCCGATGATCGCCGCAGCAGCCATGAGCTTCAGCTCTGTGTCCGTGATCGCAAACTCGTTGCGTCTACGCCGTGTGGATATTTGAGCTGCGACGTGGCAGGCGCTCGGCGGTCGAGCTGGGCCCCTTCGTTGGCCCACGGACTACCGTGCAGTCGATCGTTTCGCCGCGCTTGGTGAGCGAATCGAGCACGTGCTTTCCGATGAAGCCGCTGGCTCCAGTCACGAGATACATGTCACCTCCAGCGGTTGGGACGAGCGGCGATATCCGCGATGGCCCCCCGAGGGCAACACGAACCGCCACAAAAGCTTGGCTTTGCGGCGCCATTGAAGGTAGGAAACCGGCAGATGCACCCTAGGCTCGAAGCCTACATCCGCCGCGCTCTGCTGCATATCGATGAGATTCCTGACGAGCGGAAGCGCGCGTTACGAGAAATCTCCGCGTTCGTTGTGGCCAAGCGTCGGGTAGGGCAGCTCGCCGAGCTCACGTTCGTCTGTACGCACAACTCTCGACGGAGCCAGATGGGGCAGCTCTGGGCCGCTGCCGCGGCGGCACACTTCGGCATCGATGGCGTGCGGACGTATTCTGGCGGCACCGAAGCGACGGCGTTCAACCCGCGTGCAGCGGCCGCGATGCAGCGCGCGGGCTTCGTCATCGAGAACCCAGGAGGCGACAATCCGCGCTACGAGGTGACGTTCGACGAAGATGGTCCGGTCATCGAATGCTTCTCGAAGACCTATGACGACGCGGTCAATCCCGCTCAAGGCTTCGCGGCCATCATGACCTGCTCCGATGCGGACGAGGCCTGTCCCGTCCTGATTGGCGCAGCTCTTCGCACGCCGATTCGGTATGAAGACCCCAAGATTTCCGACGGTACGCCCGAAGAAACCGCAGCGTATGACGCGCGGTGTCTGCAGATCGCGACCGAGATGCTGTACCTGTTGTCTCGAGTTTCTTAGCGAACAATGACCGAACTCGGCTCCGGCGGTGCCCCCAGGACCTCGCGATTGGACGTGGGCTGCCGTCCGTCGGCCTCGCGGACGCTGAATTCTGCAGCGAGCTCCGCGACGATGAGCACGTGGCCCGACCGTTCCATTCGCTTGGGGTCGCGATGGAGCGCTTCGATGACACGGCCGATGAGATCCGGGCTCTCGGCGTTCGCGAGAAACCTTCCATACGGACCGTTCAGGGCATCAGGGTGCTGGAACAGAGGCTCATTGCGTTCGGTTCGAACGAAGCCGAGCCAGAGGCTCATTGCGGCGACGTCGTGATCTCGAAAATCCACGGCCATGTCCATCGCCATCTTGTCGACTCCCGCTTTTCCCGCGCCATACGCGGGGCCGTGCATGTAGCAGCGCCCGCCGTAGCTCGAGGTGAACACGACGAGGCTACCTCCGGTCCGAACCAGGATCGGCGCAGCAAAATAGCTGGCGACGTAGTGTGAGCGTTGCCCCACGTCGAGAATGCGCAAAAGGTCGAGGGACTTCTCCCAAAACGGACCGGGCTTGGCGAGCTCTCTCGGCACCGCGGTCGCGTTGTTGACCAGGATGTCGAGTCGCCCTTGCTCGTCGCCGACCCGCTCGAACAACTGGCGAACCTGCTCGTCATCGGAGTGGTCGCAAGTGACGGCGATGCCTAGGCCGCCAGCCTCGGTGACCGCCGTAGCCGTGGCCTGCACCGTCCCGCCAAGCGGATGCTTCTTGCCGCCTTCCTGGCTCCGTCCGCTGACGTACACCGTGGCACCTGAAGCACCCAGGGCGATGGCAACACCCTTCCCGACACCGCGGCTCGCGCCGGTGACGACGACAACTCTCTCGCGGCTCTCGTTCATGGCGCTATGCTTTTAGCACGGCCGGTGGAGCGAAGTACCTCTTCCGGATCCTGAGGGCGACCCCGACCAGGGCGATCATCACCGGCACCTCGACCAAGGGGCCGATCACCGCAGCAAAGGCGGCCCCGTGGTGAATGCCAAAGGTCGCGACGGCAACCGCGATCGCAAGCTCGAAGTTGTTCGACGCGGCCGTGAATGACAGCGTCGTCGCTACCGGGTAGTCGGCCCCCGCAGCCTTCGAGAGCCAGAACGAGATGAAGAACATGGCCACGAAGTAGATGAGAAGCGGTATGGCGATCCGAACCACGTCGAACGGTAGGGCGACGATCGTGTCTCCCTTGAGCGAGAACATGACGACGATGGTGAAGAGAAGGGCGACTAGCGTGATCGGACCGATGCGCGGCGCAAACGATTCGTCGTACCAGTCGCGTCCCTTCGCCTTGATGAGCCCTGTTCGCGTCAGGAAGCCAGCAGCGAAGGGGATGCCGAGATAGATCGCGACGCTCTTGGCGATTTCGGTGATCGTGATGTCGACCACCATTCCTTCGAGGCCCAGCTGTGCCGGCAGCCAGGTTACGAAGAACCATGCGTAGACCGAGAAGAACAGAATCTGAAAGATCGAATTGAAAGCGACCAATCCCGCTGCGAATTCGCGGTCTCCGAGCGCAAGATCATTCCAGACGATGACCATGGCGATGCAGCGCGCCAGGCCGATGATAATCAGCCCGACCATGTACTCCGGCTTGTCGGGCAGCAATGTGACCGCCAGGGCAAACATGAGCACCGGGCCGATAACCCAGTTCTGAATCAGCGACAGCGTCAGGACCTTCTTATTGGTGAAGACACGCCCCATCTCCTCGTACCGGACTTTCGCGAGTGGCGGGTACATCATTAGAATCAACCCCACGGCGATGGGGATGGAAGTCGTACCGATGCTCATGGCGTTCAGCGCATCGGCAAATCCCGGCACCAGGTAGCCCAGGCCAATGCCGAGAGCCATGGCGACGAAGATCCACAGCGTTAGATAACGGTCGAGAAATGAAAGGTGGCGCTTCTGGTTGGTCATCGTCTTGCGCTTCGCGTGGCGGCGGGGAGGAGCCTTCCATATACTCCGCGGCAATGAAAGCCGAGCCGTTTGTGCGTCGCCCCAGCGACTACTTGATTCAGGGCCGCAACGTGACGATGCCATGCGTCGTTCGGGACGCTTGCTCGGCAACCGCAACCTGGCTCGTCAGCGCGGGAGCGGCCCAGGCGCTGCTCCCCGGGCCCGAGCTCGAGATCGCGCAAGTCCTCCCGGGCCGCGGCCTGCTCAGCATCGCGTGCATCGACTACCGCGACAATGACTTAGGCGACTACAACGAAGTTTCGATTGCGTTTTTCGTTCGCAAGCGTGGTGACCGCAAGGGCATTCCGTTCATGGGCGCGGGGATTGACATGATGCGCGGCGTCCTTCCAACGCATATCATTCATCTTCCGGTGAATCAGTCCTTCACCTGCGAGGCCGGCCGAACGATTTGGGGCTTTCCGAAAACGGTCGATGAGATCGATTTCGACACGAGCGGCGACCGCGCTCGGTGCGTTTGGAACAAGGACGGACAGACCGTCCTAAAGATCAGCTTCCCGATGGGTGGAGAGCGCGAATTCCCGGAGCAAGAGCTCTGCACGTACAGCTACATCGACGGCGTGCTGCATCGAACGCCTTTCATCTCGAGCGCCAAGGATCTCGGCGTTCGGATAGGCGGCGTGAAAATGGCCCTCGGCGCACACCCGATCGCGGACGAGCTGCGTTCGCTCGGTCTTCCCAAGCCTGCGCTGATGAGCCTGTGGATGGGGAAGATGAAAGGCCGGTTCGACGCTGCCGAGAGGTGTACCTGAGGAACAAAGGGAGAAACGCATGGAAGTTCGCGCTGCAGTCGCCCACCAGGCAGGCAAACCACTATCTATCGAGACAGTACACCTCGACGGCCCGCGCGCTGGCGAGGTGCTGATCGAAATGAAGGCTACGGGCATCTGCCATACCGACGCGTACACCTTGTCGGGTGCAGATCCGGAGGGAATCTTTCCATCGGTTCTCGGGCATGAAGGTGCCGGCGTGGTGGTCGAAGCCGGGCCTGGCGTGAGCTCGTTGAAGTCCGGGGACCACGTGATTCCGCTGTATGTTCCGGAGTGTCGCAACTGCGAGTATTGCACATCAGGCAAGACCAATCTGTGTCAGGCGGTGCGTTCGACACAAGGCAGAGGGCTGATGCCCGACGAGAGCAGCCGCTTTTCCATCGGCAAAGAGACGATCTTTCACTACATGGGCACCTCGACGTTCGCGCAGTACACGGTCGTGCCGGAGATCGCGGTCGCGAAAATTCGTGAGGACGCGCCGTTCGACAAAGTTTGCTACATCGGCTGTGGCGTGACGACTGGGATCGGAGCGGTGATCAACACTGCAAGGGTGGAGGCTGGCGCCAACGTAGTCGTATTCGGGCTTGGCGGCATCGGGCTCAACGTGGTGCAGGGGGCACGCATGGTGGGCGCCGACAAGATCATCGGCGTAGACCTCAACCCTGCGCGACGCCAGCTCGCCGAGAAGTTCGGGATGACTCACTTCGTCAATCCCAAGGAGGTCGAAGGCGATTTGGTTGCGTATCTCGTGGACCTGACGGGGGGCGGCGCGGACTACACGTTCGAGTGCATCGGGAACGTCGAGGTGATGCGCCAGGCGCTCGAGTGCTGTCACAAGGGCTGGGGCGAAAGCGTGATCATCGGCGTCGCCGGGGCCGGCGAGGAGATCGCCACGCGCCCCTTCCAGCTCGTCACCGGTCGCGTGTGGCGCGGGACCGCGTTTGGCGGCGCTAGGGGGCGGACCGACGTGCCGAAAATCGTCGACTGGTACATGGACGGAAAGATCAACATCGACGATCTGATCACGCACAAAATGCCGCTCGAAGAGATCAACACCGCGTTTGATTTGATGCACGAGGGGAAGTCGATCCGCAGCGTCGTGGAGTTCTGAGATGAGCACCGAGTCCGAGGTTTTCATTCATCAGTTCGAGCTTGGCCCCTGGGACAATTTCATTTACTTCATAGGCGACAGGGCTACGCGGCAGTGCGCGGTCGTCGACCCGGCGTGGGATGCGGGCTTCATTCTCGAAGAAGCCAAGCGCCTCGACGTCGAGATCAGCCACATTCTTTGCACTCACAGTCACTTCGACCACGTGAATCGCGTGGACGAAATTCTAGAGAAGCGAGACGTGCCGGTGCACATGCTTGGTGAAGAAATCGACTTCTCGGGCTTTCGTTGTGAGAACCTGCGGCGTCAAAGCCCCGGCGATGTCTTTCGCATCGGCGATCATCTCGAGGTCACGATGGTGCACACGCCCGGTCACACGCCGGGTTCGACCACGTTTCGCATCCGGGACGCGATCGTCACCGGCGACACGCTTTTCATCCAAGGCTGTGGACGCTGCGACTTCATCGGTGGCGATCCGAAGGTGATGTACCAAACCCTCAAGACCCTCACCGCGAAGCTGCCCAAAGACACCCGAATGTACCCGGGTCACAACTACGGCCCGGTGACGGTCTCGACCCTCGACGAGGAGCTCAAAGCAAACCCGTACCTGCAACACCAGACCCTCGAAGCTTTCGTCTCCCACCGAATGGAAGGCAAAACGCCTGGCACCCCGCTTCCAAAGCCATGAAGGATGTGGCCGCTACTTCGTCCCCTTCTCGCGGGCACGGTTGAGGCCTGTGGTTACGTATTGGATGATGCTGATCGCGATCGTCGTCAGGATGCCCGCACCCAGGAGCTGCAATACAAGCATGGGGGGTTGGCCACGCCAGGCGTGAGTGATCGTAAATAGGACGAAAAGGATCTGGAGGACTGTGTTGAGCTTGCTGGCGCCCGTCGGCTCGCCGTGAACGGGGGCCACGTAGAGTTGGTACACGATGGCTCCGGTGATGATGATGATGTCGCGGCCGACCACGATTGCCGAGAACCAAATCGGCACCAGTCCAATCCACGCTAGCGTGACGTAGGCGGCGAACATCAGCAGTTTGTCTGCCGCTGGGTCGAGAAGGCCGCCCACGCGTGTCCGCCAGTCGAAACGCCTCGCTAGGAATCCGTCCAAAGCATCCGAGAGGCCCGCAACTAGAATCAAACCCAAGGCTAGGCCATAGCGACCCTGCAGGAGGCTCCAGACGATTGGCGCCACCAAGATGATGCGCAAGACGCAAATCATGTTTGGGATGTACTTGAGCTTCACTGGGATCCGACGGAGCTATTTCGCGCTGAACTTGGAATAACCGATGGTGATTCGTTGGTAGGTGGACGGTAGCAGCCTCACGACCCAGTCGAATACTCTAGCGTCCGGTCCGACCAGAATTCGCCGTCGATTACGCCGCACGCCATCGAGGATCGCACGCGCTGCTTTGTCAGCGCCAGTGATGAATTTCTTTTCAAACCGTTCTCTACTGTCGATATCGCTGATATCGAGGTCACGGACGCTGCTGTCGATCCGCGACGAGCGGGCTATCCCCGTTTTGATCCCGCCAGGGTGGACGCTCGATGCACTGACGCCGTAGCTCATGCCTTCGACCGTGCTGGCAAGTGCGACGCCCGCGTTGTTGAAGATCAGATTCGCCTTGCCGTGCTCGTCCACCACCTCGTCAGCCCAAGCATGCACTGCTTCGCGGTCGGCCACGTCCACTCTCCGCGACGTCACGTGGACGCCGAGCCCCCGCACCTGCTCGACCGTCTCCAGCAGCCCTTGCTCGTTCACGTCGCAGAGCGCGACGTCGCATTTCTGGCACCCTAGGTCGACGGCGGGCGCGCGCCCGATGTCAGACCTCGCGCCTGTAATTGCGGCCACCTTATTCTCGAAGCTTTTCACGACTGAACCTCTCCCCGGACGCATGGATCCTGCCAGACCGGATTTGCGCCGTCGACCAGTCAGAATTCCCGACAGACGCGTTGCGATTGCTGGCATACTCTCACGAGAAGAGGCCCTGGAGGAACCTTGCCGAACGCGTACATTTCTGGAACCGGCTTCCACGTGCCCGACGACGTCGTCAGCAACGAGGAGCTCTCGAAACGCTACGGAATCGACACGAGCCACGAGTGGATCGTGAAGCGCACCGGTATCGAAGCACGCCGTTTCGCGCCTGCGGGCGTCGGCACGTCGGATCTGGCGGTCCCCGCGGTGGAGATGGCGCTGGAACGAGCAGAGCTTGCGAAAACCGACATCGGGATGATCATCTTTGCGACCCTGTCACCAGACCACGCCTTTCCGGGGTCGGGGGTCTACCTTCAAACCAAGCTCGGGCTGACGGACGACGGTGTCGGCCACTTCGTCGGCTGCCTCGACGTGCGAAATCAGTGCTCCGGGTTCTTGTACGGTCTCGCTACCGCAACAGCCATGGTGCAGTCCGGTTCCGTCGACAACGTCGTCGTGGTCGGCGCCGAGGTCCACTCGGCTGCACTCG
>CAMYMX010000142.1 GCA_947259605.1 uncultured Polyangiaceae bacterium
ATTGTCGCGTAGCGCCTGGCCCATGCCGATCGCGTCCTCGTAAGCGATTCCGTCCAGCTCGCCGGAGACGTCGATCGGGGCGCCGTTTTCCTCCTCGCGAAGCATGCCGATCGCATCGAAGCGCTCGAGCGCCAAGCCGATTGGATCGGTCAGGGTGTGACATCCTGAGCAGGCAGGGCTCGAGACGTGTTTCTCCAATCGCTCCCGCGCGGTTCGCAGCTCCCCCTGGGTGTTTTCGACGATCGAGAAGTCGATGTTGGCCGGCGGGGTCGGGATGTCCTGACAGAGCAGCACCTCGCGGACGAACTTGCCGCGAAGTGTGGCCGAGCTGCGCCCGGGATGGGAGTGAAGCGCGTTGAAGCTGATGTGCGAAAGCAGTCCGGCTCTGGGCGACTCCTCCGTAAAGGAGTAGGGCTCCCATCCGCTCGCCGTCGCGACAGGCACCCGATACGCCACGCCGAGCCCCCGGGTCATGAAGGTCTCGCGTGTCGTAAAGAGATCCCGGTAGTCCTCGTCTGCAGTCAGGTGCGCAACGATCGTACGCAGGGTCTGCTCCTTGGCCTCCTCGACCAGCGTTTGGGTGTAGACGGGAAACAACGCGCCGTCTTTACGCACCAGGCCGTCGTCGAACTGCTTGAAATCGTAGAGGTCGGAGAAGATGGCCCGAATGCCGGTTTCGAGGTTCGGGGAGACCAGCATTCGCTCGACCTGCGCCGCCAGACCGTTGTCGGTCACGAGATCGCCGTTTTCTCCGGCCGCCAGGAGCTCGTCGTCCGGGCTGCTGTCCCACAAGAGGTAGCTCAAACGGGAAGCCATCGAGATGCTCGTGAGGCGCATGGTCGACGGACGGGCAGGGTCTGACTCTGCCAGCTCCACGCGAAAGAGAAACTCAGGCGAGACCAGGAGGCTCATCAGTCCTAGCTCGAGGCCCGCGTAGAAGTCGCGGAGCGTGTTCGCCGCCTGATTGGCGATCTCGACTCGGGCGTCTGTCTCCGCTTGGGTCAAGGAGCGCCGGAACAACCGGCGTCCGACGCGCTCGATGAACGTTCTGGCGCAAGCCTCGTCGCTCGTGGTGACGGCGGTCGGCTGGCACAGAACGAGGTCATCGCGATGCGACGGGTCGAGCGCTTGCCCTGCCACCGCAGCGGCGGCGGCTTCGTACTTTTCGAAGCCCGACGGCGTCACGCTCGCAAACGAAGCTCCAACGGCAAGAAGCCCCGAGCGTCGATCGTCAGGGTCGATGCGGCTTGGCACCGTGACGTGCTCGCCGAGCACGTCGTGGACGCTTCTCGTGAACTGCTCAGCCGTGAGTCGCCGCAGCGCGACCGGCCCCGCATCCACCGGAACCGCCGGCGGGGAGCTGCTGCAACCCGCAGCGCCGAGCAGCAGCAATCCGGCAGCCGCGGTCAGACGAGCGAGTGTGAAATGGATCGTGCGCACGGCGGTTCTCGGAGTCGATGCCTGACAGCCGTCGACGGTACGCTTTCGCAGCAACCCGTGCAACGGCCAGCTCGCTGCATTTTCCAAGAACCCGGTGACAGCTGCAAGGAGCTGGCCTAGAGTCGCTCCGCAGCCCGGTTCGGGGCGAGAAAGCGAGCGAAGCGTGCTGAGAAAATTCGTCTTGATCACCGGGTTTCTGGATATTCCAATCGGCCTTGCAACCTGGGCCGCGGCAATCCTCGAAGCGCAGGACACTCACTTCGGCGCGCTGATGACGGTCGGCGCGTTCCTGATCTTCGCAGGCGCAGCGCTCATCTGGTCCGCGCAGGACATGTCGGTCCGCGCGCCGATCATCTTCTGGCAAGGCCTGGTGCGACTCACTGCGGTCGCCAGCATCCTCTACATGGTCCCCACGGGTCTAGCCGAGTCCTGGCAATACGGCATCGTCGCCTTCGACGGCCTCATCGCCCTCGTCTACATCATCGGCATGATAAAACACACCGGCGCCCCCTTCTCCCGCCTGCTCCTAGGCAAAACCTCGTAACCCCAAACCCCCTTGGCCGCCGGCCTCCTATCGAATGGATATGGATTCAGGGGCGGCTTGCGTGGCCTAGGCCCCCAGTCCATCCGGCCACCTTTGCAAGCCGCCCCGTCCGTTGAACTCCCGTGTCGCGTTCCGCCGCGTCCCGGTACGACCGCGAGCACGCCCGTCGCGAGCCGTTCTCCGATTGTACTGATAGACCCATGCTAACGTTCCCCGCATGGTTCGCGTGGCTGCCTTTGGGGTCTTCCTGGTCGTGTTGCATTTGGGGCAGCCGATCGTCATTCCCATTTTGCTTGCGACTCTGATCGCGATCAGCCTTTCCAAGATCCTGGACCTCACCGAGAAGGGTGTTCCTCAGTGGCTGGCGATTGGGCTCGCTTGTCTTGCGGCGATCGCGGTGGTGACCGGCCTCGGCTTTCTCACGACGCGTGCGGCCACCGACTTTGCCTTGGCGTTCAGCCAGTACCGCGGCGACTTCGACCGCTTGCAGTTCGAGCTGGCCTCCTGGTTTTGGGCCCAAGGGCTCGGCATTCCCGCCACCGCGGTGCAGCAATTCGACCCACGTGAGCTGGTTCGAGGTCTCACGCTTCCTGGTCTTACCTTGGCGCTGAGCGTCGTGTCCGCGGGCTCGCTCGTTTTGCTCATCACCGTTTTCTTGGTCGTCGAAAGCGGGTCCATCGCCCAGAAGCTCGCCGGAACGGATCATTTGGGCCGGCTCGACGTCCAGACGCTCAAAGGGGCGGCGCGCGACGTGCAGCGATATCTCCTGATCAAGACGGTGACGAGCGCGGCGACCGGCCTTCTCGTCGCTAGCTTGACCAGTGTCGTCGGCCTTGGCCATTCGCTCCTGTTCGGCCTGATTGCGTTCGTCCTCAATTACATCCCGAGCATCGGCAGCATTCTTGCTTCGATCCCGGCGATTTCGCTTTCCCTGATCACGCTTGGTTGGCTCCCTACGTTCGGGCTAGCCGCTGGCTACGGCCTGATCAATCTGCTGATCGGCATCGTGATCGAGCCACGCTGGGCAGGTCAGGCCACCGACCTCTCGCCCACGGTCGTCGTTCTCTCGATGGTCTTTTGGGGCTTCGTGCTGGGGCCGGTCGGCGCGCTCCTCTCGGTCCCGCTCACCATCATCGTGCGAATGACCGCGGCTCAATCGACCGAATGGTCCTGGCTCGCGATGCTCTTGGGATCTTCTCGAAGTATGCGAAACTCGGCGTGATGCCGCAGACGCCCCGGCGCGTCGCGCACGCTCGGGAATGCGGATGGTCGGTTAGCCCGCGGAGGCGTGCTCTGCGAGCCCGGCGAGCTTGTATGCCGCGATCGGCACGACCTGACCGTCTGCTTCGATCCCCTGGACGCACCACTCGGCGGCCTCCCGGAGGTTCGGGAATGCACGATTGGGTGCAGGCTGCGGCGAAATCCAGCGGAGCGCCGTGTAGCCACCTCGTACGACCGCGCTTTGAATGATGATCGCGCTGCCGATGTTCTTCTCTCGGATGATCGGTCGTCGGCTGTCTTCGAACGCCTTCATCTGCCTGCGCAGCGTAGCGTCGGGGACTCTCACGATCGTCGTCGTATCGACGATCAGGGCATGCCTGGTCGGCGCCGCAAAGACCAGCTCGTAGCATGCCTGCATGTATTCAATGTCGGCCACCGTCAGGACGGGGGGCATCGTAATCACGGCGAGCGGCCACTTCGAAACGTCGAACCGGAGGCCAACGCCGGCCGGTGGCGCCCCAAGGCTCGGTGCTCCCCCCATTCCGCAATTATCGACGATGCCTTCAGGGATGCAAGCACGACGCCAAGGTCAGTCGACCCTGCGCCGGATTCGTTCATGAAACGGCGCGTCCATACCGTCGATCATGGTCGCGGGGGCGGATCGAGCTCGGTACCCTCCGGCCACTGATCGCTGGGCGGCTCCGGCACTGGGATGTCGTCGATCGGAGGGTCCTCACCGGCCGTGGGGGGCTCGGTTGGTAGTGGAACAATCTCGGGCTCCGGATCGGCCTCGCTCGGCTTGGGAGTGACAGGGACCGCGGCGGCTGGTCGAGGCTGGGCTTCCCGAACACCTCGCTGCGGCGCGACCTCAGGATCCGTTCCAAACGACGACAGCGCCCAGGCGATACCGGCGGCAGCGAGCACAAGCGGGATGATCAGCGCCCACCAGGAGCTCGGGCTCGGCGGCGCCTTGGACGGGACCATCTTCAGGCGACACAACTCGCATTCGCCGTTTCGATCCAGCGGGAGCTCGTGCGTCTCGCAAATCCCGATCGAATCCACCATCTGCCTGCCAGTCTATCACGGCCGGGGTGCGGAATCAGCGCCGATTCGTGCGCCTTCCGCTACTGCACCACCAGGCACCGCGCGGCGCCTACGCTGTCTTCGTTGTTGTCCTCCGCACACTCGAGCTCCAACGAAAGCCCGGCCGCTTCGTCGTCCACCGTCACGTAGAAATCCCATGGCCCAATGTCCCCGGACTCCGGGACGAACTCCCACAGGAGGGTCTCGGTTTGGCCCGGAAGCAAGGGCACCGTCGTCGACTGGAATCCAAGCAGCGCGCCGTCGGGCAGGACCCCTTGGTAGAAGCCGACCGGCACACCGCCAGCGACCCCCAGCGAGCCGGTGTTGGCGATCTGCGCCTGAATCGTGATCGCGCTCGGGCAGGAGCTCGTGTTGACCGAGAGCCCGGCGACCGAGAGATCCGGAGCGTTGAAGACGCCTTCGCCTTGGACGTTCTGGCGATAGTTGTTTAGCCCGTTCCCAGACCAGCTGTCGTTCTCCTGCGCCGGGATCGTACCCGAGGCTTCCACGTTCGTGACGTGATACGTGTGCTGGTTCCAGACCTGCCGAGTCCGAACCCACTTGTCGTTCACATCGCCGAATGCCAGCAAGCCGTGCGTGCCCACGGCGCAGTTGTCACGGACGATCTGATCGTCGTTGGCGGGTACGACGAACTCGGAGTTGCCGTCGGCATCGACATCCACGATCAACGGGTACTCAGCTGCCGTGCGCGAGGAGTTCTCCATCTTGAGAAGCTCACTGCCGTCTTCGCCGGACAAAATGTAGAGATGGCACTCGTCGTTGTAAACGACCTCGGCCTTTCCATCGCCTTCGAAGTCGAAGACGCTCGAACCAGTCACGCTCGAGGAGAGATCCTGCACGGCAATTGACCAGAGGATCCCGTCGTTCCGGCCCGTGCTGCAGAGCTCCGTCGGCACCGGGTCGCCCGCGCAATCCAAATCATAGACAGCGTAGTTTCCGCGGCCTGCGGCAGCGAACTCCGGGCGTCCGTCTCCGTCGAAGTCGGCCACCGTAGGCGCGCCCCCCACGCCACCGCCCGGGATGGGCACCGGCCCGAAGACCACCGTGCCATCCACGCCGTTCAGGACTCGGGCGTTCCCGGCGCTGATGCTCACCACGTCCGGCTTTCCGTCGAGAGTCATGTCGGCGACGGCGACGAAACCATCCGGTGCGGCGACGTTCTCCCAGACGAGAGATCCGTCCGACTCGTAGACTTTGTTGCCGCAGACGATGTCGAGTTGGCCGTCGTCGTTGAGGTCCGCAACGGCTGTGATGCACCACTCGCCGTTGCAGCCGATCCAACCCTTGTCCTGCATCAGGGTTCCGTCGTTATCGAACCATTTTCCGCCGATCACCACCTCGGCTTCGGGGTCTGCATCGAGATTTGCGAGGGCGGGATAGCCCTGCTTTTCCCCGCCACTGACGTCTGCAGTCCACTTCTCCGTTCCGTCGTGTTCGATCACGACAAGCGCACGGTCGATCGTCATGAACACGATTTCTAGCTCTGCATCGAGGTCTAGATTTCCAACCGCGGCGCCGGTTCCCCATCGGACGTTGTACGTGCTGTCCGGAATCATCAGATTCTCGCTGCCATCTTCGCCGTTGAGCATGACGAGCATGTTGTTTCCCGTGGACCGGTACGCGACCGTGACCACCTCCGGAAGCCCATCTGCGTCGACGTCTGCAATTGCTGGGGTCGACTGAACTTGGCGGTAGCGATCGTCGAGGCTCCATCCTTCCCAGTGCCACTCGATGGTCGGTTCGAATGTGACCGATTCGGGACGGAGCTCGCACAGCGGGCCGGTAGGTTGGGGCAGGCACTGAGAAAGCGTCGGCTCACAGAAGTGGCCTTCGGGACAGTCGAAGCTATCGGTGCAGCTCGCGCCCGGCGTCGCGCATGCGCTGGCGAGACAAACGTCCCCCACCGCGCAGCAGACCGATCCGTCACCCCCGCAGCGGATGCCGGATGCGCACGGCGCGACGCAGGCGCCTTCGAAGCATTCGTCGCCCACCTCACAGCAGACCGAAGGCGTGCCACAGAGCAAAGACGACACGCATGTCTCGGTGCCGCCGCTTCCTCCCGCGCCGCCGCCCGAGCCGCCTCCGCCTCTGGAGTCGCTGTCTCCCGAACCACTGCAACTCGCCGCGAGAATCGCGGCAAGAACCAACCCAAGCCTATAAGCATTCATAACGGAATATTATAGCACTGAAGGAATGATCCGCAGCTCGCTTGTGAGGGGAATTACACAATCATCTCGTCGATGAGGCCCCGCTCCAGACTCGCATGCCCAAAATCATCGACCGGCTCCCCGCCGCCCTTTCGCAGCCCGATGGCGGTCGCGACCGTATTCAGCAGCTTGTTGTGCGGGACGTCACCGCCATCGACGTACGCCCCCGTCCGAAGGTAGCCGTCCGCGCCCCCGGCCAGGATGTAGGGGAGGTTGTTGATCGAGTGCGGCGGGCCGTTCGAGAGATCGTTGATCCAGGCGCAAACGCCCTTGTCGAGAAGCGTACCCGTCTCCGTCGTGTAAGCAGAGAGCCGGTCGAGCAGCCGTCCGAACAGGCGCGCATGGATGCGGTCGACGGCCGCATGTTTCGACTGGGCATCGGGGATCGGGTCGCCGTCGGAGCCGTCCGCAAAGATTCGATGGGAGATCCAGTGATACGAAGGAAACTGCTCCCCTTGCCAGCGGTAGCGCGTGCTGTCGTTGCCGTTTCCAATCTGCAGCGTCGCCGCGTGCGTGTAGCCGCAGGAGAGCGCCAGCGCGATCACGTCGATGTGCAGCTCTGCCACTTCCACCACGCGGTCGCCGTTCTGATGATCCCCATCGATGGCGTTGATCGAGCTCACGGTCGAGTCGCCGAGCGGCGTACACTCTCCGAGCCGGATCTCGAGATCCCGAATCGCCGAGAAGTGAGAGTCCAAACGGTTGCGGTCGTCCGAGCTCAAATCGCTTCGATTCAGCAGGGACTGCATTTGGCTGCGGACGAGGTCGTTGACGCTTTGACGGCGCGCGGCGACCGCGTTTGCCGAGCCCTCGTCCAAATTGACGAGCCCCATGATATCGTCGAAGGCCACCTTTGGGTTGGTCTGCGCGCCGCGTCGGTCGTTTGGCCCGCGATACGAAAGAACGCTGTCGAGGAAGTTGTATGGGCGCATCGCCGCGAGGGTGAGTGGACCTCGGCCGTCAAGGTTGAGCTCCCGGGCGATGCGATTATCGAGCGACTCCCCGAGCGCCAGCGAGTTGTTGCTTGCTTCCGAGTCACCGGTGGGCTGAGCGGTGAGCGCTTGGAGCGCACCGCGCGCGTGGCCGCAGCCCGAGATGGAGAAGGCGCCGCGAACTCCGCGCACCATCAGGAGTTTGTCTGCGTGTGCGCTCAGCTCGCTGGTAGCGCGATCGCTATCGGCGAGCATCGAGGCTGTCGTGAGCGCTCCGAGGTTGCGAGGCCAGAACATCTCCGGTTCCGCCGGATTGCTGTTGGGCA
>CAMYMX010000143.1 GCA_947259605.1 uncultured Polyangiaceae bacterium
ACGAAGACCCGCAGGGCGTCGTCTGGTCAGCGAAAGACCAGCAGACCAAGCGCTCGATTCTGGTTCGCGTCATCAAGCCGGAGATGGTTCCAGCGGCGGCGGCACCCGAGTTCAGGGAAGCTTGCCGGGCAGCAGCGACGCTAACGCACCGCAACATCGCGCGCGTCTTTGGCGTGGGCCGCACGCCGCTGGGCGAGCATTTTGTCGCCAGCGAGTGGGTCGACGGGGTTCCGCTCTCGGAATTCATTCAGTCTCGCGACCGCGACGGCGATCCGATTTCGTTGCGCGGCGTCTACAACGTCATTGCACACCTCTGCAGCGCGCTTAGCTATGCCCACAAAAAGGGCCCGCATGGAACCCTGCGCCCCAGCGTCGTCTCTGTGACACGAGGCGGCCGCGTCAAAGTCCGCGACTTCGGCGTCGGTCAAGTGCTCTTGAAGAGCGCCGGTCCCCGCGCCTTTCGAGACTCCGACCACTCCTGCTTGGCACCCGAGGTCAATCGGGGCGAACCCGCAACCGCACAAAGCGACGTGTTTGGCATCGGGGCCATTCTCTATGAGCTCCTCACGACACGAAGGCCTGGCTCCGACTTCGTCGCGCCGTCGGAAGTTCGTGACGACATTCCGCCGGAAGTCGATCGCATTTTGCTAGACTGCCTGGCGCCCAATCCCGCCGATCGGTTCGACTCTCCTGAATCGATGCGTAACGCCCTTCTGCCTTTCCTAAAGGAGGCCAACTCGTCACCGCCGCCGCCGGACGCAGGCTTCAGTGTCGAAATCGACATCATCAACTCGGTCGCGCCGCCTCCGGAGGTCGAGATCCCAATGATTTCCTTGGCGCCGGAGGCTTCGCCTTCGCCGCCGGCTCCTCCTCGGCGTGGGCTGATGAGCCTGATCAACCAGCTATCTTCGGATTCGAAGCAGCGATGGATGGTGGCGCGGGACAAGATGGACCACGGCCCGTTCAGCGCGCGCGAGCTCATCGAGCGCCTCAACGTTGGCGGCTTCGGCGGCGATGACGTCACGTTCAACATCGATACGGGGGAGCGCAGGACGCTCCGAGAGTGGCCACAGTTTCGAGAATTCATCTTGCAGCGCGAACACCAAGACACCGCTGCGGCGGAAGCGGCAGCCCGTGCGCACGCGCAGAAATCGGAAAAACGCTCGTCGGCAATGAAGTTGCTGATCGCCGTTTCCGTCGTTGGCCTCGTTGTGATTGCGGTAGGCGGTTTCCTTCTCTCCCGCTCGAGCGACGTTCGCGAAGTAGCGTCGACCGAGCTCGACGACCTGTTTAAGCTCGGCAAGATCACGACCGGTGAAGCCGGCCTGCTTCCGGACCCCGTGACGCGGCCACGAAAGCGCGGATCGAGCACTGCTCCGTCGACTCGCAGCAGCGGGTTCTCGAGCTACGACGATGCGATGAGCCGCGCCCTCGAGCTCGGTGATGCTTCGCAATCCGGCGGCGAGGGACGCCTCACCGGCGGTCAGGTCGCGAGCGTCATGAACCGCAACCTCAATCGCTTCTACAATAGCTGCGTGCTTCCCGAGGTGAGGAGCGGCGGCAAACCAGGGAACGTCAAGGTAGACCTCGCGATCGCAGGCAACGGCTCGGTGCTTGGCGCAACGGTTCACGGCGGCAGCGCTGATTTTCAGGGCTGCATGGGCAGCCAAATCAAGAACGTCCGCTTCCCGACGTTCGGCGCGCCACGAATGGGCGCACGGTACAGCTTTACGGTGAACTAGAAGTACCTAGCGGGACGCGGACGCGCCGGGCGCTTCGCTTAGGCTTGGCGGCGCCTCCGGCGCCGAGCTTCGCCCTACGGGCTCGCGCTGCCGCGGGTGTTTGGGGGGCGGGAGTGTTGGGTGGGCTGCGTGGTACGGCTTGTTGACACCGCCCCGCCCACCCCCACCCGTAATCCTCCCTGGCGCGGCGGTCGCTTCGCTCCGCCTTGCCGGCGCGTTCGCGCCGGGCTTCGCCCTTCGGGCTCGCGCTGCCGCGGGTGTTGGGGCAAGGTTGTGGGTCCTGTCTCCGTATGGAGGGGCGCGGCGGAACGCGATGTGGGGGTTCGGCGGCGTGTGAGTGACAATCGGCAAGACAGCAACCAACTCCGATTGGCGCGAGCTCCGAGGGGCGGCTTGCGTGGCCTCAGGCCCCAAGCCCCTCCGGCCACCTCTGCAAGCCGCCCCGTCCGTCGAACCCCCGCGTCGTGTTCCGCCGCGCCCCGATCGCTTACGGTTTCAGCACCGCTGCCACCTGCGGAATCCTCGCGAAGCTGTCCTTGTCGGCCGCCTTCTCGAGCGCATCCTCCGGGGCCACCTTGCCCGCAGCCACGAGCTTCTCGAGCACTGAGTCGATGCTCTGCATCCCGTGCGATCCGCCGCTCTGAATCAGGCTGGTGAGCATGGACGTCTTGGCTTCGCGGATCGCCGACGAAACACCGGAGGTTCCGATCAAGATTTCCTGGGCAGCGATTCGGCCGCTTCCATCGGCCTTGCGCAGGAGCTGCTGGGCCACGATGCCGGCTAGTGAGTCGGCTAGCATGCCACGGATTTGCGGTTGCTGGCTCGCGGGGAACGCGTTGACGAAACGGTCAATCGTCGCGGGCGCCGAGTTGGTGTGAACGGTGGCAAAGATCAAGATGCCAAAGCTCGCGAGCTGAAGCGCCATTTGCATCGTCTCTCGGCCACGTAGCTCGCCGACGAGGATCACGTCGGCGTTCTCTCGTCCAGCGCTTCGAATCGCATCGGCGAAGCTCGGCGTGTGGTCGCCCACTTCGCGGTGAGTAATCTGGCACTTCTTCGGCGTATGAACGAACTCGACCGGGTCTTCGATGGTCAAGATGTGCCCTTCCCGATTGCGGTTGATGTGATCCAGCATGGCCGCGAGCGTGGTGCTCTTTCCGCTACCGGTCGGCCCTGTCACGAGCACCAAGCCGGCGCGCCTCTCGGCCAGCTCGACGACCGCCTGTGGAAGCCCGAGTTGCTCGGCGGTGAGAATCTCGCTTGGGATCGTTCGAAAGACTGCGCCGGGACCGGTCGTTTTGTAGAGATAGTTGGCTCGAAATCTCGCCTTGTCTTGGTATCCATACGCAAAGTCGAGATCGCGATAGGCGTGAAAGTAGTTTCGCCGGTCCTCGTTGATGATCTCGTCCATGAGCCGCACGATCGTGCGATGGTCGAGAGGCCGGTCATCGATGGCCACGAGCTCGCCCTTGGCGCGGATCATGACCGGGTAGCCGATCGAAAGATGAAGGTCGGACCCTCCCCTTTGGAGCAACACGTCGAAATAGCGATCGAGAGCGGGCACGGCCTATGGGCCCTTCTTCGAAAAGAGATTTCGCATCGTGCCCTTGGTGCTTTGGGCGGGCGACGCCTGGTTCGGTGACATCGGTTGC
The DNA here is from genome assembly GCA_947259605.1 of uncultured Polyangiaceae bacterium. Taxonomy (GTDB): domain Bacteria; phylum Myxococcota_A; class Polyangia; order Polyangiales; family Houyiibacteriaceae; genus SG8-38. The sequence continues at coordinate 3,395 of CAMYMX010000143.1, forward strand.
TTTGCTGAGTGGCCGATGACGCGCGGATCGTCGGCAAAAGCCTTGGCGGTTTCCATGGAGATGACGCCCGAGGACAAGAGCTCGTTGAGCGAGTCCTCGATGCGAATCATTCCGAACGCTCGACCGCGCTGGAGAAGGCTTGGAAGCTGGAACAGCTTGTCGTCCCGAATGAGCGTCCAAAGCGCCATCCCGCCCGTCAAGAGCTCGACCGCAACGACCCTGCCGTTCCCGTCCTTCCTCGGCACCAAGCGCTGACTCACCACGAACTTGAGGACGCCCGCCAAGGTCGACCGAACCTGCGATTGGTCGTCGGGAGGGAACATGTCGATCAAGCGGCCGATCGTCCGCGCGCCCGATGGCGTGCTCATCGTCGCAAACACCAGGTGGCCAGTCTCCGCCGCTTCGAGCGCTTTCTCGACGGTTTCGCAATCGCGAAGCTCGCCGATCGCAATCACGTCCGGGTCTTCACGGAGCGAGCCCTTCAACGCGGCGTGAAAGCTCTTGGTGTGGATTCCAACTTCGCGCTGACTGACGATCGCCTTCTTGATTGGATGAATGACTTCCACCGGATCCTCGACGGTGATGATGTGCACGCTGCGCTCGCTATTGAACAGGTCGACCAAGGCAGACAGGGTCGTGGTCTTTCCAGCGCCGTTGGGACCGGAGACCACCACCAAGCCCTGATGATAGTTGAGCATCTGACGGAGCTCGCTCGGAAGACCGAGCGAATCTAGGGTTGGTGGCTCCGGCATGATGAGACGGAAACAACCTTTGATCCCGCTTCGCTGCTTGTTCACGTTGACGCGCAGGCGGCCAACGCCTTCGAGCTGGCAAGCGAAGTCCGCATACCCGAGCTCCTCCAGCTGCTTGGCATTGCGCTCGTTCAGAAGCGGCATGACGAGGCCCCACGCCTCTTCGTTTGATAGCACCGGCCCCGCCGCAGCCAATCGCCCAGCACAGCGAAATCGCGGCGGCTCTCCTGACAGGATGTGAACGTCACTGGCAGCCTGATCGCGCGCCTGCGCGAGAAGCGCGCGCAATCCAGCCGGTGCCCCGAGAGGAAGATCCGCTCGTACGAACGCACCGAGGGGCGACGCTTCGGCCGGAGGTCGGTACGAAACCTGAGGCTGAGGCGCCGCGACCAGGGGCGCTGGAACCGACGCCGGGGCTGCAACCGATGCACGATCTTTTGCGGGCATCGGCGGGGGCTCATAGGATTCGAGCGCTTGCTTCTGCTCCACCGCGTCGGCCGGGAGCGCGACACGAACAGGTGCAACAGTGCCAATCGGTGCTGCAGGCAACTCGGTGTTTCGTCCGGCGCGACGCACCCGCAGCAAGAGCATCTCGCCCGAGCGAACCACGGTCACGATGTACTCGACCCCGTCGATCCGCGTCGCGGTCGGGGCCGATGCACCATCTTGGATGGGAACGAGACTCTGCAGCGGCGTATCACTGACCAGCTTGAGAATGTGCCTTGCGCTCATCGGCTCGCTGGTCAACGGCTTGGGTTTCCCTCGCTTCTTCGCCGTCGCCGCAGCCCCGCTTTGGAACACGATCTCGGTCACATCACCCCGATCGAGGTACTGCAAGAAGTCTTGAATCTGACTCACGGTTCCAATATTATCGCTAAATTCTACTGTATATCAAATCACAATGGGTTTCTGTGAGCCTTCCCCACGTGAGGTTCCCGTGAAGCTGGAAATTCAACAAAAGCGTTGGTTTGACAGGACTCCGCTGGCGTTGCTAGCGTTTCATATACCGAAAAGGCATTTCTAGCCCTTGTCCGCAGGCAACGGAAAAGTGTAATATAAGTAGCATCATGTCCGAGGAAAAAGAGTCTTCCGTTCTCTTCAATCTTCGCGAGCTCATGGGTCTCGAAGAAGATCGTGTTCGCAGCGAAGAAGAGGAGCGTCTGCAGCGCGAAGCGGCGGAGCGTGAGCGCATCGCGGCCGAAGCCCAGACTCGCCAGGAAGAGGAAGCCGCTCGACTTCGCGCCCAAGAAGAAGCGCGGCAGGCGGAAGAGAAACGAAACCGCGAAGCCGAAGAGCTAACCGCGCGGGAGCGCGAGGAAGCGCAATTGCGCGTCCGTTTGGAGCAGGAAGCACGCGAGAAGGCGGAGGCCCACGCCCGCATGCTCGATCACGAGCGCGAGCTGGCAACCATTAGCGCCCAGCAGCGCAAGGGCGTGCACCCCGGCTTTCTAGCCGCGGCGGCTGTCTTGGTCCTCGGCCTTGGCGCCGGCTCTTATTTTGGATACTACAAGCCGAAGATCGAACATCGCGAGGCTGCTGCGCTAGCGGCGAAGATGGAGGCCGAGCGCGCTGCGCGTGAAGCCGAACAAGCCCGTGCGGCCGCAGAGCTCGAAGCGCAAAAGCGAGCCGAAGCCGAAGCAGAGCAAGCCCGCCTCGCGGAGCAAGCAAAGCGCGAGGCACAGGCTGCGGCTGCGGCGCGCAGGGCCGCTGCTCCGAGCACGCCGGCGAAAAAGCGCGGCAGCTCGAAGCGGCGCAAGGCGGACACGGACGATCCATTGGCGGGGCTGGACAGCCTCTAGTGTGCGCCGTAGCGTTGCTGCGGTGATTCATGGATGAGAACGACCCGCGGTCGCGCATCGCCCTTGCGCTCGACGTTCCGGACCTCGAGTCAGCCACAGCACTGATCGAGCAAACACGAGAGCACGTGGGCACCTTCAAGGTGGGGTTAGAGCTCTATACCGCGGTGGGTCCAGCCGCCGTTGAATCAGTCCACGCTGCCGGCGCCGAGTGTTTTCTCGATCTCAAGCTTCACGACATCCCCGCGACGATGGGGCGCTCGGTTGCACGTGCCGCATCGATGGGGGTCGCCTACCTGACGGTGCACGGTATGGCCGGGCACGAATCCCTTCATCAGGCCAGCGCCAACGCTGGCTCGACCCGCCTCCTGGCGGTTACGGTGTTGACGAGTCTCGACGCGGCGGCGCTCCAAGCCATTGGCTTGGCTGGAGGTCCGCGGGACGCAGCGGACAGGCTGGCGAAGCTGGCCTGGGGTGCTGGGCTCCGGGGCTTCGTCGCTTCCGCGCACGAGTGCGCGGCCTTGCGCGCCACGCTCGGGGAAGAGGCCTTTCTCGTGACGCCCGGAATTCGACCCGCAGGCGCAGACGTCGGGGATCAGAAACGCGTGATGACCCCGGCGGACGCTATTGTAGCGGGCGCCGACCTCCTCGTCGTCGGACGACCGATTCGTGACGCGGCTGATCCCGGTCGAGCAGCTGCGGAGATCGAGCGTCAGGTGCGAATGGTACTTTCGCAATGACCCGTGTCCTTGCAGGACGGCGGCCCGTGCTGGAAGGGATGCGCGGCAATGCCAAGGTTCGCCAAATCTACACCGAACCGCAGCGCGCGTTTCCAGACATCTGCGAAGCGGCGGAAGCTCGAAGCATTCCGCTTGCGAACCGAGACCGGGCGGAGCTCGACCGTTTGACCGATGGCGTGAGGCACCAGGGTGTCGTGGCGCTTGCCGACGACTACGAGTTCTGCGAGCTCGACGAGATCCTTGCCTACGCCGAGGGTGCGCCTGTGCTGGTCGCCCTCGACCAGGTCACGGATCCCCAGAATTTAGGCGCCATCATTCGCAGTGCGGTGACCCTCGGCCTCAACGGCGTGATTTTCCCCAAACATCGCGCCGCCGGGATCACGGGCGCTGTGGTCCGCGCCTCAGCCGGTGCGACCGAGCACGCATCGATTGCACGGGTCACCAACCTTCAGCGGACCTTGCTCTCTCTGTCCGAGTCCGGAATGGAGATTATCGGGCTCGACGCTGGCGCCGACGTCGACATCCACGAGCTCGCGCCAAGCGCCGCAGGGCGGATCTTGGTGATCGGGTCGGAGGGCAAAGGCCTGCGCCGAATGGTTCGACAGCGCTGTGATATCGTGGTTCAGATCCCTCAGAAAGGCCCGATGGATTCGCTGAACGCATCGGTGGCCGCAGCAATCGCGATGTACGAGATTTCGAGGAAGCGAGTCGCGAATGACGGATGACAACCTCGCCCGCGAGCAGAAGGAGGAGACCGTCCGTCGGGTGCTCATCTTGACGGGCGGCGGCGACGCCCCCGGACTCAACGCCGTGCTTCGGGCATTCGTCAAGACAGCGACCGGCCTGGGCCTCGAGGTCTACGGCTCCGAAGACGGTTTCGCCGGCTTGATCGAGGAACCCACTCGTGTCGTCCGGCTGATGCGATCGGACGTTCGCGGCATTCTCCCGAAAGGCGGCAGTATCCTGGGCTGCTCCGATACAGCCGATCCCTTCGCCTACGGGGCAACCGGCTCGCACGGCGCCTCGAAGACGATCGACGTGTCAGAGCGGGTCCTCGCGAAGCTCGAT
>CAMYMX010000144.1 GCA_947259605.1 uncultured Polyangiaceae bacterium
AGGACGCGCTGCACGATGCCAGCGCGCTTCCCGTCGGTCGTCAACGTCCGCACGTAGAACACCAACTGCTCGTAGTTCGGTGTTGGCCGGCGCGGGATGAGCTGCAGCACATAGCCGCCTTTGAACTTCTCGTTGTCATGCTCGAGGAGGCGGACCTCAAAATCCTTTTCGAGGTTGCCGCTGCCGGTCAGAAACGAGAACGCGGATGGGAGTTGATCCTGGTCGAGCGAACGCTCGATGAGCTGGCCGCTCTTCTCGCCTTCGTCGGGCGGCTGGTAGATCAGCAGCGTCTTCCCGTTGCTCACGAATACCTGTGCGTTGGGCTGCGCATAGTCCCAGCGCATCATCCCGGGCTTTTTGAAGACGACCTTTCCCTTCGCCCGATCGTAGCGGTCGTACAGCCGGGTATAGCGAGTCTGCTCGAACTCCGCGTTCAAGGTCTTGGTCTGGTCGTAGAACGATTGAACCAAGCCAACGACGACAGCGGGGTCGAGCGGTTTTGCGTCCTCGGCGCCGGTGCCGCCGGGCCGTGAAACCAGCACGAAACAAAAACTCAAAACCCAAAGAAGTCGCGTGACCATCAAGTTCTAGAACGCTCCCAGTGGCGCAGTATTCACCCAGAGGGGGCGGACACAAGGCAAGGGCAAATCCCCCATTTGGTATTGATCATTCCCCGCAACGGCCGTACCATTGAGGCAAGAAGGATTCGAGCGCTCCCGTGTCGCTAGATCAGCGTCCGAGGCGTTCTCGTTGATGTCTTGTTCATGTCTTGGCTTGAAAACCCAGTCGACACCTCGGAGGTGACATGTCCAAGCACCCTGCTCGAACCATCCCGCCGGAGCGACAGAAGTCGCACCTAGAGAAAAAGCATGCTGAGCTCTCGGAGCGCGTTGCAGCGCTCGACAGCCGAATCAGCCTCACGCCGGCCGAGGAGCTCGAGCTCCATCAACTCAAAAAACAAAAGCTTTATGCCAAAGACGCCCTGCGCGAGGTTGGCTAACCGCCAGCAAGGCGCCTGAGAGCCTCTGCGCTTCTCGCAATCTTCCCGAACGAACGGCCCGCTCCTTCAGCTTTGTCCTGGGGGCGGGTCTTTTTCGTTGCCACACGGCGGGTGGTTAAAAGCAAAATGGGCCACCAGCCGGTGACCCATTTCAAACGAAAGAATCGATGCTACATTCAAAAAGCTAGGGCAAGTAAGTTAAGCCGAAATTTCCCAATGTTTTGTAAAAAGAGCGACCCAACGCCGTGCGGATGCCGGGCAAGCTGGAAAGTGCACGGCGAAGGGTCATAAGCAAGTGATGGGTGACTTTGCAATCGCGATGCCAACTCGCATGCCGCCCAAAACCCGGGGTTTTCTTCGCCGACGGACTTATCAGTAGGACATTTCTGTCATAGACCCGCACCCGATTGTCGTGGTCCGCACAACCTCGAGCTCGAGCAGCCCGATAAGCACACATTCCCCTACTACGCAGGTTGAAGTACGCGGGCTCTCCCGCGTATGATCTCAGCAACGGTGCAGGCCGGACCCAATGCCCAAGTGCAATAGCTGCGAAGAAAAGGTGCTCAGAACGGATGCGTTCTGCGGCACGTGTGGCGAGCCGGTTCCTGGCGGAAAGCCGGTGGTGCCGATCTCTCGTGAATTCAAGCTTAGCGATGCGCGGAGCGAGCCCGAAAGCCCACGCGCGACGCGGCCCCCTCAGGCAGGGGCACCGACGTCGGCCCGGGCCGTCGCGGTCGTTGCACTCTCCGACCCGGAGGTCGCCGAACCAGAGAGCCTCACCGTCAGCCGCACGGCCATTCGCGAGCGCGAACCACAGAGCGAGCCCGCTCCGGTCTTGCCCCTTCACCGCAAGAAGAACGGGACCGAGAGCCAGCACCAGGTGGTGCCCGCCGCGACCGAATCGCGCAGCGACCCAGCACCGACGTCCGCGCCTTCGAGTGAGACGGGCGCGAGCATTCCGAACGTGCCAATTCCCCCGGCGCCTCCCATCCTGGCCTCGGATCTACTTCGTGAACAGATGCGGCCGTCGAGCCCGGGCGAAAAAGCGCTTCGTGTGACGGCCGTCGTCCTCAGCGCTCTCGGCGCGCTGGCGGTGCTGCTCACCGGTGGCATCCATCCGCTGACGTTCGTCTCCCTGGCCTTGCTGATCATGACCGCGACCTTGGCTCTCACGCCGATGTCGTATCGGGGGCGAGCGATGGCGATCTTCTCGGCCGGTGCGGTCGCGACCGGGGTCGCGCTGTGGCAACAAGCGCTCAAGGGGATCGCGCCGGAGGGCGTGATCTTGGCCAGCGCCACAATCCTTCTGAGCGGGAGTCTGCTGTTTAGGGCGTACTACCGCGGCGCGCGCCTCGCGCGAGTGGCGGTGACGGTGGGCGTCCTCGCCTTGGGCGCTTGGTTTTTTGCCTCCGGGGGACACGAAAGCCTCATCATGCTGGACGGCCATTGGCAATCCTGGGCGCCCGCGGTCACGCATTTGGGCTTCGGCCTTTTGGCCCTGCTCTCCCTCATGGCCTTCATGGACAGCAGCACCAGGGGCGGCTCGCATGTCTGGGCGGTGGCCCTGCTCGTGCTTTATTCGATGCACATCGGTCTTCTCGTTGCGGGCGGGCTCTGGCCAGTCGACCACGGACCGGCGAGCATCGAAGGTCCGACAATCGCCGCAATCGTGGCCGGTATGATCGGCACCATCGTCGCGGGCTTGGCGCTTGCGCAGATGCTCGTCGCCGCTCACAAGGCCGGCTCGAACCGGGTCCATGAGCAGGGCGCGATGGACCGCTGAGCTCAGGGGACTTTGCGCGGCCAGGACGCCAAGAGGATGACCGCGCAGGTGCGGCCCTTTTCGTCCTCGGCTTTGCCGTAGCCGGCGTCTGTGAATCGCAGGTCGGTCACGGTCATGCGATGACTCGGACTGTCTTCGATCGCGTGCAGCGCTTCGCGCATGGTGGCCGCCCGAGCCACCGCCTCGCCGACGACGCGCGCCTCGATGCCACGCTTGAGCAGGCGTGCCTCGGGGTCGCCGTTGGGATCGAGCTCGTGACCAAGTCGGCCCGAATTACAGACCCTTTGCGCGTGGCTGGTCGCCTCTTGACTGAGTAGTCGGTTCGAACGCAGCGACCGAGCGCCTGCCGAACGCCGTAGCTGCATGAGCCATGACTCGGGCGACTGAGAACCGCTCCGCGTCGTCGGCCCCTCGGGCATCTTCCCTACCCAACGCTCCGCGACGGGTCGAGGTCCATTGGGGCCCGTCGCAACCAGTTGGACGAAGAGCGGACGCCCCCACTCGACCGGAACGGAGATCGTCGAGCCGAACTCGCCACCGTCCACCGCGATGCGGCGCGAAGAGCCGGTCGAATCTCGAACGACCAGGTACGGATCTCGGAAATCCTCGATCACCTCGGCGTGAAGATAGTTGCGTCCTGCCTCCGAAAGCGCGCCCGCACGCACCGCAGCGACGAGTACGATGCGCTCCCCTGAACGGGCGCGGCCACAGATCAGCGGCGCATCGGAGGTCTTGTTCAGATCTTCGAGCCAGACTTTGAAGCTGTCGAACTCGCCGGTGACACCAAACTTGGCATAGACCGGATTCGCGTCGACCCCGGCTTCACGCGCGGCCTTGATCAGCTCGGGCGAAGGAGGGATGTGTTGAAGCTCCGCCAGATGACGGGCGACGCCCTCGAGCTTCTTGTCCTTGATGCACAAGCGCTCGGGCTTCGCTTCGGCGGCAGGCTCACTTTCGGCGGGAGCTTCGTCGTTCTTGTCGGCGCCGGCCGTCGCGTGGAGTGCGAGCAGCGTGGCACAAAGGAGGGTGATTTTGCGCAGCATCGTTTTGAGTCACGTCCGGTAGTCGGCGTTGATCCGAACGTACTCGTGACCGAGGTCGCAGGTCCAATAATGACCGAGTCCGCGCCCGGAACCGACGACGACAGAGATCTGGTATTCCTTGCGCTTCATCGTCGCAGCCGCTTTCAGCTCGGTTTTGGGGGTCATGATGGGCGTTCCCTGCCGGAAGATCGAAACCCGCCCGATCTGTACTGATAGGTGATCAGGATTGAAACGTACGCCTGCGCGGCCCGCGGCAGCGACGATCCTGCCCCAGTTCGGGTCGCAGCCGTGGAGTGCGGTCTTGACGAGCTGGGAGCCGGCGATGGTCCTGGCGATCTGCACCGCATTGGCGTCGGTTTGGGCTCCGTGAACCTCGATCCGCACGAGGTGCTCGGCGCCCTCCCCGTCGGCGACGATCTTTTTCGCGAGCGATTCGAGGACCTCGGTGAGCGCCCCCAGGAAGCGCCGGCCCGCGACGCTCTTCTCTTCTACTGTTCGACCGGTCGCCGCGCCCGATGCAAGCGCATAGATCGAATCGTTCGTGCTGGTGTCGCCGTCGACGGTGGCACGGTTGAAGCTGAGCTCGGTCGCTTGCCGCAAGAGCTTCGAGAGCGTCGCCCGACGAATGGGAATGTCGGTGGTCACGAACGCGAGGGTCGTCGCCATGTTTGGATGAATCATCCCGGCGCCCTTGGCTATGCCCAGAACGCGGCATGTCGTTCGGCCGACTTTGACCTCGGCTTGCGCGACCTTGGGTCCGCGATCGGTCGTCAAAATGGAGCGGGCGAACCGCGATGCGCCAGCCTCCGAAAGATCCTCCACGAGATGAGGAATCGACTTTTCGATCTTCTCGCGTGGTAGCTGCACGCCAATGACGCCGGTCGAGGCTGGAACGACGAGCGAGCTCGCGACGCAAAGCGAACGGGCCACGGTACGGGTCAACGCCAGCGCCGTTTGCTGACCCTGCTTTCCAGTACAGGCATTCGCATTTCCGCTGTTGACCAGGACCGCTTGGCAAAGCCCGCTCTTCAATCGGCGCTCGCTGAGCGTCACCGGAGCAGCGCGCACGCGATTCCTCGTGAAGACGCCCGAGGCGACGGCGGGTTCGTCGGCAACGATCAAACCCAAATCCAAGGCATCGCCTGCTTTGACCCCGCCGTGTACACCAGCGAAGCGAAACCCCGTCACCCGTCCGCTCATGGCGTGCCTCTTACCAGAAGCTGCTTACTGCGGCGAGGCTGCTGCCTGGTCTTCGCGGTAGTGACAGTTCTTGTACTTCTTGCCGCTGCCGCAATAGCAGGGGTCGTTGCGACCGAGCTTGGGGCGGTCACGCTTGACGGTTGCCGCCTGTGCGGGGCCCTGCTGAGCGAGTGCAGCTTCGGCACCGGGGCCGCCTGCACGCCTGCCCCTTCTGGCGGCCGCACGGCGAGCTTGCCTGCTCGGGCCGGACTGCTGCGCGCCTCCACCGCCCTGCTCCCCACCTGCCTGATGGCTCGTGCGAATCTGTCGCTGGCGCTTTTCGGTGGCCTGGCGTCGCTGCTCCTCGAGCTGCCTCAGCTCCTCTTCGCCCGCACGCTCGACGGTGAACATCCCAAGGGTGACCGACGACTTCACGCTCTGCACCATCTCCAGGTACATGTCGAAGCCCTCGCGCTGGTATTCCTTCTTCGGGTCGCGCTGCCCGTAGCCGCGCAGGCCAATCCCATCGCGCAGGTGATCCATCCCTTGGAGGTGGTCCATCCACTGCTTGTCGATGTCCTGCAGGTACAGGTCGCGAAACAGGCGAAGGAAGTTCTCGGTGCCGAACTCGTGCTCTTTTCGGTCGAGCACCGCTGACGCGTCTGCATAAAGCTTTTGAAGGAGCTCGTCGCGGTCGCTGATATCGTGGATGCCCGTCGCACTGATCGCGAACTGGTCTTTGAACGCGCGCTCGAGGCCTTCGAGGTTCCAGTCTTCGTAGTGCTTGCCGGGCGGACACGCGTGGTCGACCATCGTGACGACGATCTCGTCTACCAGATCGAGCAGGCGCTCCTTCTGCTCGCTCAGGGACATCCCAACCGCTTGCTCGACGCGCTTGTAGGCGCCGACGGGGTCGTTTCGGAACTCCTCGAGCGGCACCACACAGCCGAACCAAAGATAGATGTCCTTCTCAAGGTACTCGACTCGCACGTCGGTGAGCGAGGCGAGATCGGACTCGTTTGCTCGCTTCCGATGCCCGGGGAGCTCGGCTTCCGTGAGGCCGGCATCCGGAAGCGGATACGAATGAAACTTCACGATGTTCTCGAGCACCTTGGTGACTCTGGAGAGGAGCGCCATGTCGATCTGTTCGACCAGGGGCTCTGGTTCCACACCGGCCTTGCGCTGCTCGTCGGACGGAACGGTTCGGTACTCGCCGCGCAAGACCTGCTTTCGCAGCGCGTACATGCTCTTGCGCTGCTGGTTCATGACATCGTCGTACTCGAGCAGGTTTTTTCGGACGTCGAAGTTGCGTTCCTCGACCTTCTTTTGGGCGTTCTCGACGGCGCGGGTCACCCAGCGATGCTCGATCGGAATGTCTTCTTCCATGCCAAGCCGGTCCATCATGGACTGCACTCGCTCGCCAGCGAAGATCCGCATCAGGTCGTCTTCGAGTGAGAGGAAGAAGCGCGAGGCGCCCGCATCACCTTGACGGCCGGAGCGGCCTCGGAGCTGGTTGTCGATGCGGCGCGATTCGTGACGCTCGGTGCCGATGATTCGGAGGCCGCCAGCGGCTTTGACCGCCTTCGCGTCCTCCTTGCACTTGGCGATGAAGTGCTCGGTGGCCTTCGCGATCTCGGCGTCTCGGCGTTCGGGGTCGGCGAGCAGCTCTTGCGGGGATTTCTCGAGCACCTCGATCCGGGCGAGCATCTCCGGATTGCCGCCGAGCACGATGTCGGTGCCTCGACCGGCCATGTTGGTCGCAACCGTCACCGCGCCGGGCGTACCGGCCTGCGCAACAACATAGGCTTCGCGCTCGTGCTGCTTGGCATTGAGGACGTTGTGCGGCACGCCTTTACGGTCGAGAAAGTGCGCGACCGCATCGGACTTCTCGACACTCGTCGTACCGACCAGCACGGGCTGCCCTGCCTTGTGCGACACCTCGATCTCATCGCAGAGCGCGCGAAACTTCTCGCGCTCAGTCTTGTAGATCAGGTCTTCTTCATCAACTCGAGCGATCGGTTTGTTGGTCGGGATGACGACGACGTCGAGCTCGTAAATGTTGTGAAACTCGGTCGCCTCGGTGTCGGCGGTACCCGTCATGCCGGAGAGTTTCTTGTAGAGACGGAAGAGGTTCTGGAACGAGATCGTCGCAAGGGTGAGGTTCTCGCTCTGGATCAAGACGCGCTCTTTGGCTTCCACCGCTTGATGTAGACCGTCCGACCATCGCCGTCCAGCGAGCACGCGGCCGGTGAACTCGTCGATGATCATGACTTTGCCGTCTTCGGAAACCATGTAGTGCTGGTCCCGGTGATAGAGGGCATGGGCGCGCAAACATTGTTGCAAGATGTGCAGGGTCTCGAGGTTGGCCGGGTCGTAAAGGTTTCCGTCGCCGCCTAGAAGTCCTCGCCCGCCCAGCAGCTCCTGGGCGCGCTCCATTCCGTCTTCGGTGAGCGTTACGCTGCGGTTCTTCTCATCGAGGTCGAAGTGTTCCTCTTGACGAAGTCGAGGGATGACCTCGTTGATCAACTCGTATTTCTCACTCGCGGTCTCGCCGGGGCCGCTGATGATCAGTGGCGTGCGTGCCTCGTCGATCAGAATCGAGTCGACCTCATCGACGATGGCGAAGTTCAGCTCACGCTGCGCGTAGTCGTAGATGCTGAACTTCATGTTATCGCGCATGTAGTCGAAGCCGAACTCGTTGTTCTGGCCGTAGGTGATGTCGCAATTGTACGCGCGCTTCT
>CAMYMX010000145.1 GCA_947259605.1 uncultured Polyangiaceae bacterium
TCCATTTTCGCGGGCACGCACGGCTATCTCGATGCGCTTCCCGTCGACTCGATCGGCCGCTACCAGCAAGAGCTCATCTCGTACCTCAAGGCCGAGCGCGCTTCGATTCTCTCGGAAATCGTGTCGAAGGGTAAGCTCGACGACGCACTCGAAAGCCAGCTGGACGACGCGCTCAAGGCGTTCGCGGCGATCTTCGAGCCCACGCAAAACGACTGATCGGACATGGCAAACCTCAAGGACATTCGCAAGCGCATCGGAAGCGTCAAGAACACGCAGAAGATCACCCGCGCCATGAAGCTGGTCGCCGGTGCGCGTCTGCGAAAGGCGCAAGAGAACATCGAACACCTTCGTCCGTACGCCATCAAAACGCATGAGGTGCTGAGCGGTGTCGCTGCGCGTGTCAATCCCGACGAAGGAATTCATCCCTTGCTGTCGCGGCGAGAGCCGAAGCGCGTCATGTTGGTGGTCCTCACCAGCGACCGCGGCTTGGCCGGTGCGTTCAACTCGAACATCTGTAAGGCAGCGTTCAACCGTTGGAAGGAGCTCGAGGCGGAGGGCAGCGAGGTGTGCTTCGGCATCATCGGCCGCAAGGGGCGCGACTACTTCACGCGTCGAAACGCCAACATCCGGCACGACTTCCTCGGGGTCTTCGAAGACCTGAGCGCCGATAAAGCAGGCGAAATCGGACGTTACATCGTCGAGGACTACACCGGGCTCGATCTCGACGCTTGTGATTTGGTCTACAACGAGTTCAAGAGCGCGATCAATCAGCAGGTCGTCATCGAGCCGTTTTTGCCCATCGAGCCACTCGAGCTCGCCGACGACCGGCTTGGGGACTTCATTTACGAGCCCAGCCAGGTCGCACTGCTCGACACCTTGCTTCCGATGCACGTCGAGGTTCAAATCTACAGGGCTCTTCTGGAGTCCGTGGCGTCGGAGTTCGGTGCTCGAATGACCGCCATGGACGCGGCGACCAACAACGCAAGCGACATGATCGACCGGTTGACCCTCCAATACAACCGGGCCCGCCAGGCTGCCATCACCAAGGAATTGATGGAGATCATCGGCGGCGCTGAAGCTCTCAACGGCTAGGCGCCGGTCCGTGATACCGTGACGCGACGATGCCGGGGGGGCACACAGGGCCGACTGCACGTGTGACTGGGCCGGCGCCACTTTCGTGGCTTGCCTGGGTCTGCGCCGCCGTCACAATCGCATACGTCGTCGGCGCACCGTTGTGGGTGGCCGACTATCCGATGATGACCGACTTCCCGTTTCATGCGGCGTCGTCCTCGGTGTTCCGTCACTACCTGGATCCGGGCTGGCACTTTGACGAGCAGTTCCAGTTTCAGATCCTCGCGGCACCCTATCTGACCTTCTACGCACTGGCGGCGATCCTCATGCTCGTGCTCCCGCCGGTCGTCGCGACGAAGCTTGCAGCTGCCATGTTGATGGCGCTCCTGCCCATCGGGCTGATGGTGCTCTGTTGGGGGCTGAGGAAGTCCCCGTTCCTCGGGCTTTGGGGGCTCGTCGCCGCCTGGGGCGTTCCCGCGCACTGGGGCCTCGTTGGTTTTCTGGCATCGCTCGGCCTCTTCGCGATGGCGCTCGGTCTTGCCCTTCGCGTCCTGGATAGGCCGACGGTCAGGCTTCAGGCCGTGCTCGTCACCGTTCTGATTCTGCTCTTCTTTACACACGTGTTCCGCTTTCCGTTCGCGGTGTTGATGCTCGTCGTCATCGCCGCTGCGATGCACGGGCGAGTGGAAAGCATCCGCGGCCTACTGGTTCCCATCGCGGGATCCTCCGCTCTGTTCATCGCCTGGGCGACCACCAGCGCCGACCTGTCGATTCCTGAAATCGCCTGGGCCTGGCCGCCAGCCTGGAGCCGCATGTCCGAGGCGGGCGCCTACGCGACCGACATCTTCATCGGCAACGAAGACAGTTTCGTGTTTCGGCGTACGGGGGTTCTCTTCGCGGCGACCGCCGTCGCACTGCTTGCGATTGCAATCGTCCGCCTCCGTTCCTGGCCCAAGGGTGGCTGGGTCGTGCCGGCCCATGCGGTGGTTGGGATTGCGATCTCGTTGTTCCTCGGGCTCTACCTGACGCTGCCGATGGAGCTCGGGGTCTGGTGGTACATATTTCCACGTGAAATCACCGCGGCAGCCTTTCTGGTGCCCGCGCTCCTGCCGAACTTGCCTCGCAAAACCTGGGCAGAGCTTGGCTTCGTCGTTTGGACGGCGGTTGCGGTTGCGCCGCTCGGGGAATTCGTCGCCGATGCGCACAAGGAGTTTTCGAACACCACCGTGCACTTCCGAGAGATCGTCCGCGAGCTTCCCAAGGCCCCGAAGCTTCTCTACCTGGTGTACGACCACGAGGGCTCGCGTGCCCGAAACAGCCCCTACATCCACCTTCCCGCATACGTACAGGCTGAGCGCGGCGGCTGGCTGAGCTTCCACTTTGCCCAGCTGGAGGGTTTTCCATTCCGCTATCGCGACGACTCGGATCCAAACGCGGTCGTCCCGCCGCCAACGCCCGTGCGCTGGGAGTGGAGCCCTCAGCTCTTTCAGCTCGAGCAGCACGGCAAGTTTTTCGACTGGTTTCTGGTTCGTCGGCTGAATTCGCCCGACGCCCTCTTTGCGACGGATCCCTCCATCCAGCGCGTGGCGCACTTCGAGAACTGGTGGCTTTACCACCGACCCCGCGCCTCGACTGGACCGCCACGCGAAACGCCCTAGATTGTCCGATCGATGGACCTCAGGACTGAAGAAGAGCGCTGGGCTGTTTGGATGGTGCAAGCTCGCAGGTTTGCGGCGCGGGAGAACTTCCCGGATGCGGTGGCGCGGATGAAGCTCGTTCGTGATGCGGTTCGAAACGCAATCGGGCAGGCCACCAACGCGACCGACCGCGCGCGACTGGAGTCACGGCTTGCAAGAGCCAATGAGCAGCTTGGCAGCATGCAATCGCAGTACGAGGCGTGGCGATCCAAGATTGCGGAACGTCGGCAACATACGATCGACCAAGCCGCCGAGGAGATGGCCCGTCCTCTTCCCGCAACAACGGACTGACGGTGACTGTTCCTGGGTGCTCGGCTGCGTCACTCGAAGCGGGGGAGTCTCTCGCAGGGACTGCCGTCGAGTCGGTCGATCGCTGGTTGCTTCTCGAAGTGACAGAGCCCTGGGCCCCTAAGGCCCTTCAAACCCAGGCCTTGCCCGAAACGGTGCGAACCCGGCTCGGTCGTTGGCTCGAAGCGCCGCGGTCACGCTTGCAGCTGATCCGGCGCCCGGGGCGCTCTAAAAAACGTCCCCTGTTCATGACGATTTGCTCCAACGGCGATCGGCCGCAGACATCGAAGCTCGAGCTCGGTCGGTACGAAGAGCTCGTCGACCTCGACCTCGACGCCTTGCCCGCCGGTCCGAGCGAGCCGATTTGCTTGGTTTGCGCGCATGGTCGACGCGATCGCTGTTGCGGGGTCCTGGGCAGTGCGGTGTTCCGTGCGATTCAATCGCAGGGCGTCGACACCTGGCAGACGAGCCATCTCGGCGGGCACCGTTTCGCAGCCTGTGCGCTCTGGCTGCCTGACGGCCTGATGTATGGACGGCTCCGCGCCGAGCATGCGCAGCCCTGGGTGGCGGCCCACCGAGCCGGGGAGGTCGGTGAGCTCGACTCGTTTCGAGGGCGCTGCGCCTATGACCGACCCACGCAGGCTGCGGAGATCTTCGTGCGAAAGCGCCTGGGGCTGCAGGCCGCCGATGGGATCGAATGGTTGGCGACCGAAGCGACGTCCGAGTCGAGCTGGGAAGTACGGTTCCGAATCGCGTCTGGCGAAGAGGTCGTTCGGCTTCGCTTGGCGGACACCGGGGCCACGCGGCCGGCGAGCTGCGGGGGTGAGGCGGAAGCGGTGACGGAGCTCGTTGAGGAGTAGGGGGTTGAGTGGGTTGGTTGGGTGGTTTGGTTTAATTACACCGCCCGCCCGCCCCCACCCGTAATCCTCCCTGCCGCGCCTGGCGCTTCGCTTAGGCTTGGCGGCGCGTTGCGCCGGGCTTCGCCTTCGGCTCGCGCTGCCGCGCATGTCTTGAGGGGGCGTTGGCGTTCGGAGGGGAGGGGATCGACCTGCTTTTCTGCGCGACCTCAGCTTCTAAAAGGCGCTGGTTCTCACAATGGGCTAGAAGCGGGGTGTGGAACTCTGGTTGCTCGCGCTCTGGGCCATTTCTGGCGCCGCGCTTCTGTTCACGCACCTCTTGATGGCGTGGCGCGTGCTTTCGGGCCCCCTGGCGACACAGTGGCGGTATCTCGGGTTCTTCGTACCGGTCTTCACGCCCCTCGTTGCTTGGCGCGGGGGCAACCGCCTCGGCCCAATCACCTGGTTTCTGTTCTTGGTCATCTATCTCTCCGCGCGCATGATCGAGGTCTGATGTCCGAGCCTCGTCATCCGTTCGTGACCGTTCGCGTTCGATCCGAGCAGCTCGAGATCGCCCAGCTCCGGCTCTGGGAGCTCGGTGCGACTGGGCTCGAGGAACGGGACCAGACGACCCTGGTGCGCGACGCCGAGTTGGGCGGCGCCCTTGTCATCGCGGCCTTCCCCGACGAGGCTTCCGCGCAGCACGCCTTGCTCGAGATGCAAAGCGAGTACGAAGCAGAAATCCTCTACGTCCCACAGGCCGATTGGGCCACGGAGTGGCGACGCGGATTCGGCGCGCAGCGCATTGGAAAGCGGCTCTTGCTACAACCTTCCTGGGAGCCCGCGGAGAGCAAGCTTGGAGACGTCGTCCTCACGATTGACCCGGAGAACGCATTTGGAAGCGGCGACCACGAAACCACCCGGCTCGTCCTGCAGGTTCTCGATGAACGCGTCGAGGGAGGGGAGCGCGTGTTGGACGTTGGATGCGGGAGTGGGGTCTTGTCCATCGCCGCCCTTCGTCTCGGCGCGACTTCGGCGATCGCGACGGACATCGAACAGGATTCGGTGACGGTGACCGCGCGAAACGCGGCGCTCAACGGCGTGGCGCCTCAGGTTCGGGCATCCACACTGCCCTTGGCCGAGGTTGACGGCGTCTTCGACATCGTACTTGCCAACATCGAGACCAGGGTCCTCGTGCACATGCCCAAGGATCTCCAGGCGCGACTGGCGCCTGACGGGCTGTTGGTCTTGAGCGGCATTCTTAGACCTGAGCGCGACGAGCTTCTCGCTGCCTATGCTCCGATGAAGCTCGAACAGTGCCTCGAGGAGGGCGAATGGTGCGCCTGCGTGTTGAGGCACGCGAAGCCATGACCGTTCGAAGGCTCTACGCGCCCGGTTTGCCGGAGGAGGGTGGGGCGGTCGTCCTCGGAGAGGCGTCGAGCCGCCACGTGCGGGTGCTCCGACTTCGAGCCGGCGAGTCGGTCGTCCTTTTCGACGGAGAAGGCCGCGCTGCGACGGCCCGATTGGAGTCAGTCGCCGACGACGTGGTCTGTCTTGCAGAGCCTCCCGTCGCTGCGGCGACGAGACGGGCACGCATCGTCCTGATGCTTGCCGTTCCGAAAGGCTCCAAGCTCGACGACTGCGTGCGCGCGGCGACCGAGCTCGGGGTCGATGAGATCGCGCTCATGCAAACCGAACGAACGATCCCCCGTTGGGATTCCGAGCGGACGCGCACACGTCTCGATCGACTGACCCGGATCGCGGGCGAAGCGGCCGCTCAGTGTGAGCGCGACGACGTACCCATCGTTCACGCGCCTCGTCCCTTCCGCACCTGGCTCGAGGAGATGCCGTCGAGCGCGAGAGGGGTCCTTTTTGGCGCTCGCGCCGAGGGGGCGGTGGCCCTCGAGCCCATCATGGATCCAGTTTGGTGCGCCCTCGGGCCCGAAGGAGGATTCACCGAGGAGGAGAGTCTCCTGTTCGAACGTTCCGGTTTTTCGCTTGCGAGCTTGGGAACCCGGGTCCTTCGGGTCGAGACTGCGGTGCCTGCCGCCTTGGCGATCGTCGCAGATCGCCTCGGTGACTTGCGACAACCTCGTTGACAGGCTGGCAGATGCACAGCCACCATTGAGCAGGATATGTCCGTTCTTGCATCGCTCCTGGTTCGCGACCAGGTCATTCCCATCGATCGCGTCCAAGGTGCCATCCAAGACCAGGTGATGCGCGGGGGTAATCTCGACACCGTGCTCCTCGAGCTCGGCTTGCTGCGCGAGAACGAGATGAACGCCTACTGTGCGGCGGTGTACGGGCTGCTTCCGGCGACGCGCGATGAGGTGATGCAGACCGCCATCTCCACGATCCGTGTTCTGCCTCGCGAGTTCGCCGTTCGCCATCGCTTGATTCCCGTGGCGAGAACCGAAGATGCGGTCGTTCTGGTGGTCGACCGTCCCTTGCCGGATGCCACTCTGCGCGAGATCTCCTTCGAGCTCGGTATCGATCCGGTGCAGCGAATCGTTTGCTCGGTGCGCATCGAAGCAGGCTTGTCGCTTCATTACGACATCGAAATGACAGCTCGCATGCGCCAGCTCAACCAGCAGCTCGAGTCGGCGGAGCCCGGCACGATTCCGTACGTCGCGCCATTTGAAGGCGTTGGAAATCGGAGCTCGATCCCGCCGATCAAAGATGCGTCAGGCTCTTTTCCGCGTGCCAACTCGCCGATCCCGTCGCCGACGGGTATCGCCGATACCGAGCCCCCAGTCGCGGTGGCGCCGAAGGTGGGGTCTTCGGTCCCCGCGGGCACGTTTCGGGACTCTGATCCAGGGGCGGCCCGCCGGCGCTCCGGGCCGGAGACGGGTTTCGTCGACGCGACGCGATACAGCCTTCCGCCGCGCCCACCGGAGATTCTCGGACGCCCCTCGATGAGGCAAAAGAGCTCCCAGCGGCCTAAAGGCCGGAGCGATCGCGCAGGGTCGAAGCCAAGCGGTCCGAGGAGCTCCTCGCCGCCGCTGTCGGCACCGGCTACAGGGTGGCAGCCGGCGCCCGCACCGGCTACGGGTTGGCAACCGGCGCCCGCCCCCGCTCAGCCTGAGTCGCCTTGGCAGCCAGCGCCCCCGCCGCGTTCCGCGCATTCCGGACATCACCTCCCCGTCGATCCGCGTCGGGACAATGACGGAAGCGCGATGTCGCACGACGTCGTTTCGTTACGCCCCGGCGCACCTAGCTCGGCGCCACCCAACATCGACAGCGAGCCGGTCGGCCAGAGGTGGAATCCCGCACCGGCGCCTCTTGCGGACGAGGGCTCGCTCCCGAGCGTCATCGTCAATTTTGGAGGAGAAGTGGAAGGGCTCGTTGCCGCGCTTCGCGATGGAAGCCCCGAAGACGACTTGCTGATTCCACCTCTGATGGCGCTTGGCGAGGCCGCACTTCCCGCACTGGCTCGTGAGTTTCCGGGCAAGCTCTGGTTCGACCGCAACGAGCCGCACGCGAACATCCCGGCGGGCAGAGACGTCTCTCCGGTCGCAAGGGCATTCGTCGCGTTCGGCGATCATTCGGTTCCGTACTTGATCCCACTGCTCGACGATGAGGACCCAGACATTCGCTACTACGCTTCGGTCGTTGCGTCGGAATTCGTACATCCCGACTTGGTGCAGCCAGTCGGCCGTCGTTTGTTCGACGCCGACCCGGGCGTCCGCAGCAACGCCTACCGCGCGCTGAGCGTCCTCTACGCATGCGAGGTTGAGTTTACCCAGCTCATCGAGCGGCTTCGTGCTTCTGCAAGGGACGGCCGAAACTCAGAGCTACAGGCGGCTTCCATCGACGCCTTGGGAAGGCTGCG
>CAMYMX010000146.1 GCA_947259605.1 uncultured Polyangiaceae bacterium
CCTCGCTCCTGGCCCGCCTGTTCGGCGACGCCGTGGCGGCCTTGTTGGAATCGCCGTACGCACTTGGCGATCCGAACACCCTTCGCGCTCTCCTCGCGCGGGCTGGCGTCACGGACCCCGAGGTTCAGCGCGTGCCGGGCGAAGCCCGCTTCCCTTCGATTCGCTCCTGGATGCATAGTGATGTTCGCGGTTGGACGCTCGCCAACGAGCTCGATGACCAGCAGTACGAACGGCTGGTCGCAGAGGGCGAGGTCGAGCTGAGCCGATTCGTGACCGCCGACGGCTCCGTCCGATTCGCGCATCCGGCGCTCATTGCCATCGCGCGAAAGACCTAGGCCCGCCAGGTTGAGGTAGAGTCCAGTCAAGTCATGGCTCGCACCTACCGCCTCTCCAAGTCCCGGTTCACGGCCGGGCTACAATGCCACCGGCAACTCTGGTGGAAAGTGCACGAGCCGCGTGCAGCCGAGCTTCGCCCCGACGCCGCCCTTCAAGCCGTCTTCGACATGGGCAATCGGGTCGGCGAGCGCGCGCGCCAGGAGTTCCCGGACGCCGTGCTCATCGACTTCGACTATCGTCGCCCGCTCGCCTCGGTCAAACCCACCCGCCAAGCCATCGACGCCGGCGCCTCGGTCATCCTCGAGGCGTCGTTTTTCGAAGACGACATTTTCGTCGCCGTCGATGCGCTCTCGAAAGAAGGCGACGGCTGGGTGCTGACCGAGGTCAAAGCCACCACGCGGGTCAAGCCGCAGCACATTCCCGATGCGGCCGTTCAGGCCCACGTCGTCGAGAAGGCCGGCCTCCCCGTCGTTCGCGTCGAGCTCATGCACCTCAACCGCGAACACCGGCATCCGAACCAGGGCCCGCTCTTCATCCGGGCCGACATGAGCGCCGAAGTCGCGGCGCTTCGGAGCGACATCGCTGGCGAAGCAAGCGCGCAAATGGAAATGCTCGCGGGCGAGCTCCCGTACGTCGAGCCCGGCGCTCATTGCACCTCGCCGTACGAGTGCCCGTTCCTCGACCGATGCGTTGCGCCTGCGCCCGAGCACCTCATCGACGAGCTCAACGGAATCCGAGCCAAGAAGCTCGACGAGCTTCGTGAGGCCGGCATCGAAACCGTCGACCAAATCCCAAGCGACTTCCCGCTCGAGCCCCTTTGGGCGCGCCACCGTGCGGCCGTCCTTCGAAAGCAGCTCATCGTCGAGCCCGGCCTCCGCGAGGCGCTCGCCGGGTTCCGCTACCCCATCGCCATGCTCGATTTCGAAACCGCGGGCCCCGCCCTGCCGGTGTGGAACGGCTGCAGCCCCTTCGGCGCGGTTCCCGTCCAGTTCAGCGTGCACACGATTCAGCAGGACGGTGAGGTTTCCCAAAGCGCATACCTCGCGGACGGTCCGGGCGACCCGCGTCCCGGCGTGGCGGAGGCGCTCGTTCAGGCCTTGGAGGGCGCCGAAACCGTCCTCGCATGGCACGCAAGCGTCGAGAAGCGCTGCTTGAGCCAGCTCGCAAGAGCTTGCCCCGAGCACGCCCGAGCCCTGCTCGAAGCACGCGACAAGACCGACGACCTGCTCGTCGTCGTCAAAAACCACCTCTACCACCCCGACTTCCACGGGAGCTTCAGCATCAAGAACGTCGTCCCCGCACTGCTCCCCGACATGGGCTACGACGACCTCGACGTATCCGACGGCCAACTCGCATCGTCCCTATTGGAAGGGCTCCTCTGCCGCCCCGAAGAGCTAAGCGAGGGCGATGGCGAAACCCTTCGAACGCAGCTCGCCGCCTATTGCGAGCACGACACCGCCGTCATGGTCGAGCTCTGGAAAATCCTCCAAGAGGCCGCCCGCCTCCTGGGGACACGCTCCCCCCCCACAAGCCCTACAATATCAGGCACTTGACGAGCACACCGCGAAAACTCACCTAGAGGCCGTCTCGCGACCGTAGCCGAGCGCCCTCTATTTCGTCCACCGTGTACCGCGGCGTAATGTGCTGCGGGCAGTTCGAGTCCCAGGCTTCGATGTGAAACACGATGGCACGCTCGAGCCGCGCGTCATAGTCGGGGTCGACGACGCGCGCCAAGGCCTCACTGTCCCCCTCGACATACTCGGCGCGCCCCCAGATCTTGATTCGCTGCCGGTTCGGATAGTCCATCAGGAAGATGAACGCCTTGTCGTTCTCGTTCAGGTTGCCGACCGAAATGTATTGGCGGTTGCCGCGGTAATCCGCGAAGGCCAGGCGGTGTTCGTCGAGCACTTTGAGGAAGCCCTTCGGCCCGCCCCGGTGCTGAATGTAGGGCTGGCCATCGGCCGACGCCGTCCCGAGGTAAAACGAATCGCGCTCCGCAAGGAAGGCTGCGAGCACAGGCGTGACCCGGTCATCCCAATCGTGCCGGGCCATCGCCTTTTCGTATCCAGCACGTGACCCGCGCGCCTCCTGCGCCGCTTTGACGGCAGGGCTGAACGCGATGTCGCTGCGGTACGCCGTTCCGGTTTGTGCTTTGGCCATGCCGCCAGTCTGGACTCTGTCCATTTCATAAACAATTAGCCAATATGTGCAATCATTGTATATGATTCATGAACAATGGATCGCCTCGTCGCCATGGAAGCCTTCGTTCGCGTAGCCGATGCGGGCAGCTTCAGCGCCGCCGCCCGACATTGGGGGCGCTCGAAGGCGGTGCTCAGCAAGTACGTCAACGCGCTCGAAGCCCACCTCGGCGTCCAACTGCTCCGTCGCACCACCCGTTCGCTGAGCCTCACCGAAGCAGGACGCGCCTACCGCGAACGCTGCACCGACGTCCTCGGCGAAATCGAGGCACTCGAAGCGTCACTTCGCGAAGACGTCGCCGCCCCCCGCGGCCCCCTCCGCGTCACCGCACCCCCCGGCTTCGCCTCCCACTACCTCGACGTACTGACCAGAGACTTCCTCGCGCGCTTCCCCGAAGTCACCATCGATCTCGACCTCACCCACCGCATGGTCGACCTCGTCGAAGAAGACGTCGACGTCGCCATCCGCGTGACCGATCCCCGCGACTCATCCCTGGTCGCCCGCCGACTCGCACCGGCGCCTATCCTTGCTGTCGCCGCACCCGCGTATTTGCGCCGCCGGGGCACGCCCAAGAATCCGGCAGATCTTCGCGACCACGATTGCCTCGTCGACACCAACTTCCGCGACCAGCAGCGCTGGCGCTTCCAAACGGGCCACGAAGGCAAAGCCAAAACCGAAACCATCGCCGTCGCCGGCCCACTCCGCGTCAACAACCCCGACGCCGTGCGCGAAATGGCCGAAGCCGGCCTAGGCATCGGCCTCGTCCCGTATTTCGTGGCAAGCGATGCCCTCCAAGCAGGACGCCTGCGCGAAGTCCTGAAGGGCAGAGTAGCCTTTCAATGGTCGATTCTCGCCGTCTACCCGCGACGCCGCTACCTGCCACTCCGCGTGCGGGCCTACATCGACCACCTCGCCGGAGCGCTCGCCGAACGCTGAGCGCGTCCCTTCTTGGTTGCCGAGTCGAATGCACTTTCGGTAGTCTCGCCTCACTGTGTCGAACGCCAACCGATTCCGAAAAGCCGTGATGTGGCTCGGTGTCATCTTCCTCCTCGTCGGCGGCTTCGGCTCGCTGTCGGCCGGTTCCGTCACTGCCACCAGCATCATGGCGCTCAGCTTGGCCAGTGCGCTTCTCCTCCTCGACCTGTCCGGGAAACCGAAACCTCGCTCGGCAAGATCGTTCATCGGCTTCGGCCTCCTTGCCGTGGCCGTCGGCGCCGCGTTCGTGATGGTCTACGAGCTCCTCTCCCGGTAGCTTCGTTCGAGCGCTCAAGCCCGGAGCCGATACCCCGTCTTGAAGATCCAACGCACGAGCAGCAGGCACGCAGCCAAGAACAGCAGAATCATGGAGGCGCTCAAGGTCACGCTCACATCCGCCACGCCATAAAAGCTCCACCGAAACGCGCTAATCAAATACACGACCGGATTGAGCAACGTAACCTTCTGCCAAAACGGCGGGAGCATGTCGATGGAGTAGAAGCTCCCTCCGAGGAAGGTGAGCGGCGTGACAATCATCATCGGGACGACCTGCAGCTTCTCGAACCCATCCGCCCAGATGCCAAGGATGAAACCAAACAAGCTGAACGTCACGGCGGTGAGCGCCAAAAACCCGACCATCCAGAACGGGTGCACAATCTCATAGTCGACGAAGAGCCGGGCCGTCAGCAAAATCAGAAAGCCCAGCACCATCGACTTGGTGGCCGCCGCGCCGACGTAGCCGAGAAGAATCTCCACATAAGAAACCGGCGCAGACAGCAGCTCGTAAATCGTCCCCGAAAACTTCGGCATGTAAATGCCAAACGAAGCGTTCGAGATGCTCTGGTTCAACAACGACAGCATCGTCAAGCCCGGCACGATGAACGCGCCGTAACTCACGCCGTCAATCTCGACCATCCGCGACCCAATCGCCGAACCGAACACCACGAAATAAAGCGAAGTCGACAGCACCGGCGAAACGACGCTCTGCATCAGCGTTCGCCCCGTCCGCGACATCTCGAACAAGTACATCGCCCGAATCGAGTAGTAGCTCATCGGTCCTCGTTCACGAGGTTCACGAAAATCTCCTCGAGTGAGCTCTCGCTCGACTGCAGGTCCTTGATGTGGATTCCGTTCTCGTTGAGCTTCCGCAAAAGCCCGGCGATTCCGGTGTGCTCGTGCTGCGCATCAAAAGTGTAAATCAGCTCGTTTCCGTCCTCCGAAAGCTCGACGGGGAGTCCCATGAGCTCGTCCGGAATCCGCGCGAGCGGGCTCTGCAAGTGCACCGCGAGCCGTTTCTTCCCGAGCTTGTGCATCAGCGTCTCTTTGTCCTCCACCAAAATGACCTCGCCCTTGCTCATCACCCCAATCCGGTCGGCCATCTCCTCCGCTTCCTCGATGTAGTGCGTCGTCAAGATGATGGTCACGCCGCTCTGCCGAAGCCCCCGGACCATCTCCCACATGTCGCGCCGCAGCTCGACGTCCACCCCCGCGGTCGGTTCATCGAGGAACAGAATCATCGGCTCGTGCGACAAGGCCTTCGCAATCATCACCCGCCGCTTCATCCCGCCCGACAAGTCCATGATTTTTGAATCCTTCTTGTCCCAGAGCGAAAGCTGCCGCAGCAGCGCCTCGATTTTCGCCGGGTCAGGGGCCTTGCCGAACAAGCCTCGGCTGTAGCTCACCGTCGCCCAAACGGTCTCGAAGGCGTCGGTCGAAATCTCCTGCGGCACCAGCCCAATCATCGAACGCGTCGCGCGATACGCCGACACCACATCGTGCCCGTCGACCCGCACCACCCCCGAGCTCGGATTCACGATCCCGCAGATGATGCTAATCAGCGTCGTCTTCCCCGCCCCGTTCGGCCCCAAGAGCGCAAAGATTTCCCCGCGCTGAATGTCGAGGTCCACGTCGACCAGGGCTTTGAACCCCGACTCGTACGTCTTGTTGAGCTTGGCGACAGAGATGACCGGTTGCATGGGAAGCCCCAGCGCGTGCTCTAGCACAAACCGCGCCCGACCCGGCGCAGTCCCCCCAGCCAACCGAAGCGCAGGTAGCCCTGTGATACGGTCTGCCTGATGCGGGACGAAGCGAAATGACCGCCCCAAACACCGAAGCATCGCCTGTGGTTTATGCACGAGTCGCGGGCGTTGCCTATCTGGTCATCACGTTCGCCGGAGTGCTCTACGGGTCTCTCGTCGAATCCAGGCTCATCGTGTCGGGAAACCACGCTGAGACGGCCCACAACATCATCGCCCACGAAACCCTGTTTCGCATCGGCATCGTCGCGGTCCTCCTCATCTACGTGAGTGTCGTGGTGGCCTCCTGGGCCCTCTACCTGATCCTCCGAACGGTACGCGAAGGTCTGGCCTTGCTCGGGCTGCTTCTCCGTTTAGCGGAGGCCATCGTGGGCGCCGCGACGGTGCTCATCAGCTTCGCCGTGTTGTCTGTTCTGCACGGCGAGGGTTCTTCGAACGCGCTTGGACCCGAACAGCTGCAGTCCTTGGCCGGCCGCTTCATCGACGTGCGCACGGCCGGCCTCGATGTGGTCTTGATCTTCATCGGCCTGGGCGCGACCATTTCTTGCTACCTGCTCTTCAAGTCGAGGTACATCCCGCGGCCGTTGGCCGCCTGGGGAATGTTCACCTACTTGTCGATGCTCTTCTTGGCGCTGGTCAGCATCCTCTTCCCGAACCATCCGCTCATGCTCGAAACCGTGCTCTACTCCGTCGGCGGCACCTTTGAGCTCGTCCTTGGCCTCTGGCTCGTGTTCAAAGGCGTAGACCTCGAGCAATGGGGAAAGTACGCGTGAGCGCCAAAGGCCCCAGCGTGCGCATCATCGGCATCGATTGCGCAACCGTCGCGCAGAAGGTCGGCCTCGCGCTCTGCGTCATCCGCGAGGGTCGCCCCCGAATCGACCAGCTCCTGGTCGGCGAAAGCTGGCCTGCCATTGACGAGCAACTCGTGCAATGGGCAACACAGCCCACCCTGCTCGCAGTCGACGCCCCCCTCGGCTGGCCCGCCCTGATGGCCGACTCCTTGCACAGCCATCGCGCCGGCAGCGAGCTCCCGTACCCGAGCAACACCTTGTTTCGCCGCGAAACCGACGACGTCGTCGCGGAGCATCTGGGCAAGCGACCCCTCGACGTCGGCGCCGACCGGATCGCTCGCACGGCGCACACCGCTCTTTCGCTCCTTGCACGGCTGCGCGAAACCGTCGGCAAGCCCATCCCGCTCGCATGGCAACCCGGCTCCGCTGAAGGCCTAGCCGCCATCGAAGTCTACCCGGCTGGCACGCTGGCAGCCCGCGGCCTTCCGCACTCCGGCTACAAGGCGCGCACCGGCCACTCCGTCGAGCTCAGGCAACAGCTCGTCGAGGCCATTCGCCAACAGCTTTCGGTCGACGACGACGCAGCCATGCTCATGGTGCAAAGCGACCACGCCCTCGACGCCGTATTGTGCACCGTGGCAGGGCTAGATTTTCTCGCGGGCGATGTGCTTCCGCCCAGCGATTTGGACCTAGCCCAACGCGAAGGCTGGATCTGGGTCCCCTCCCGAATACGATGCGCCCCGTGACGAGGCATCGCACCCGAGCTGTTGAAGCGGGCGTCACCTACTTCGCCATCGTGTTCGCGGTGGGCTTCGCACTCATTCTCGTCGGCTTGATGCCAGTCCTCGCGAGACGACCATGAGGAAGCTTCTTCTCCTAGCGCTCTTCATTCTGCTCCCCGTGCTTCACTTGGCCGCGCCGCCGACCAGCGCTGCGCAGCAGCCCAAGCTCGACATCAAATTCTTTTTGGGCTTCAGCGAGACGACCTACGTGGCCATGCTCGAAACCGGCCGCGAACGAAACATCTTCCCGAGCTACCAGATCGGCTTCGGCGCGCGGCTCAGCAAAAAAAAAGCGTTCATCGAAGTCCTCTTCTCGTTCAACCGATGGCTTTACGAGGGCGTGAATCCGGACCTCGGCGGAGTCGAAACGCAGGTGAACTCCTTCGAGCTCCCTTTCCTGGCGGGCTACATCCCGTACAAGAACCCGTACTTCAAGCTGTTCCTCTACGGCGGCTACGTGAATCACTTCAACACGAAAATCATCGTTCGAAGAGAAGGGCAGCCCTCCCTCCGGCTCAAACCTAAGGCCGACAACCTCGCCATCTACCAGGCCCTCGCCCGCTTCGGCGTGAACGTCGATTTGGCCATGTTCAATTTCGA
>CAMYMX010000147.1 GCA_947259605.1 uncultured Polyangiaceae bacterium
ATGCCCTCTCCGCCATTGCGGCACGCATGGAGCTCCGCGGCGAGGAGGCCGCGACGATCGACTGGTCCGAGGTCGGGAACAAGCCTGTGGCTCGCAAGGGCCCGCGCGATAGCCTTCCAGCCATCGCGTTGGGTTGGCGAGACTACTTCATGGGGAGGCTGTGGCTCCTGCTGGGGCGCGTGACCTGGGCGGTCGCTCGATTCGAATCGGCGGCGGCTCGCCGCGACGACTGGGGCGCCCCTTTGATCGGAATAGGGATGACCTTTGCGCGCCGCGAACAGTACGCTCTCGCGCTACCGGCATTTCGGCGGGCGATCGAAGTCGACCGTCTGCGGATCGAACGGAATCCGATTCTCGTCCGCGCGATGGCGAAGGCGTTCTTACACCGAGCCGAGCAAGTCGAACGCGAAGGGCGCGACGATGTCGCGCGGGGTCTCGTGGGAGAGGTCCTGACGCTAGATCTTCGGCGCGCGCCGGGCACCGTTCGCTTCGAGCTGAAACGCAAGCACGACGTCTTGAGGCGTGGAGAGCAGGGAGATGTCGACTCGGCTGCGTGACGCTGCGGTTGGGCATCTGCGCTCGCTCGGGGCGGCGACCGGGGAGGGCGCTGTTCGGCGACTCACCATGGACGTCGAAGTCGAAGGCCGTGTCGAGATGGTCACGCTGAGTCTTCGGGACGGCAAGCTGCAGTGCGTGTCGAGCGACGCTCGGAACGATGGCCCCCACGTTCGCGCGGCACTCCAGTTCGTCGCGGGAATGGA
The DNA here is from genome assembly GCA_947259605.1 of uncultured Polyangiaceae bacterium. Classification (GTDB taxonomy): domain Bacteria; phylum Myxococcota_A; class Polyangia; order Polyangiales; family Houyiibacteriaceae; genus SG8-38. The sequence goes on from CAMYMX010000147.1 coordinate 762, forward strand.
GACACGCGAAGACTCCTCGCCCCCTGGCTCACTGGTTTCGATCTCGGCCCAGTCGCCCGAGCAAAGTTCGGCAAGCGAGCTCGCCGATGCGCTCGACGACCTGCTCACCGCGATCACGCGCATCGGTGTGGACAAGGCGCAGCACGCGCCTTCCGTCGATGCGGCGCTCGAGCGCCTGATCGGCGCGGCACCGACACCTACGCCGTCTGGCCTCGGCCGTTTCATCGGTCGCCTTCAGCAGGCGATTCGATCGGCCGAGCTTCGGCGTGTCGCACGACTTCTCGAAGGCGCATCCGAGCTTGCCGACGCGCTTCGCGCCACGACGCCAAGCCCGCAAGCCGAGCTGCGTATTGGGGCGTGGCTGGGGACTTGGCCCGGCTCGACGCCGGACGTCGAGCTCCTGCACGACCGCACCATGATCGAGGTCGGCCGCGAATGGCTGTCGGGAACGGAGCGCGCAAGCCTCGAACGCCGCTATCTGATCGACGCCCACTCGGGCGGCATCTATCGCGAAGACCGCCTGCGAAACGCCAATGCATCGCTCGGTCCGTGCCCGCGCCAACTTCAGGTCGGCTTGGCCGAGGTCGAGCCCGGACCCAACCCGAAACGAATCCGCGTCCTCCAATACGAAGTGGAGCCCGACGTTCCTGCGGAGAGCTGGGACCGACTTCACCAAGTCGCGAGCCAGAGCTTCGTCGAAATCACGGAACAATACCGATGCGCTCTGCGGTCCAGCCCCGCCCTGTGCGAGCCGTTCGCGCTCATCGCGCCATTTCGCATCGAGCGCAACGGCGGGTTCAAGGCCTTCGACGCGGAAGGGCACCAGCTCGTCCTCGATCGGTCCGAGCGCCGCGGCGCAGTCCTCGCCTTCTACGACCTGCTGGCGCAGGGCATCGAGCCGTCCTGGCTGGCCGGGCGCCTCACCGACACCGGCACCACCGTCTGCCTCACGCCGTTCGCGATGGGGACGTTCGACGGGAAGTACACCCGCCTGTGATTTCTACTAACGGGATCGCAAGCCGCTGCTAACGTGCGAGCGTCACTTACGTACGGCCTGTTGACTCCCAGTGACGCCCAACCATGTCATCCAACCCGGAACCTCATAGCACCTCGAGGCGCTCACTTAGCGCAAGGCGCCTGCCGTTGGCCGCGGCCGGTCAACAGCTCAGGCAGCTCGGCGCGCTGCCCATCGAAGGTAATTTCCACGAGGCGCTGAGCCGGGAAGGGCTTTGGCCGCTGCAACCCACGGCGATCGACATCCTTCAGATCAACGTAGGAAAGCTCTGCAACCAAACCTGCCGTCACTGCCACGTCGACGCGGGCCCCGATCGGACCGAGGTCATGTCCCGGGAGACCGCCGCGCTCTGCGTCGAGGCGCTTCGGCGAAACGCCATTCCCACCGTCGACATCACCGGCGGCGCGCCCGAGCTCAATCCACATTTCCGTTGGCTCGTCGAGCAGTGCGCGGCGCTCGATCGGCACGTCATCAACCGCTGCAACCTCACGATCTTGGAGACCGGCCCGCACCGCGATTTGCCGGAGTTCTTTGCGCGACACCGCGTGGAGCTCGTTTGCTCGCTGCCGCACTACCACGCGACTTGCACGGACACACAGCGAGGGGACGGCGTGTTCGAAAAGAGCCTGCGCGCTCTGCGACGCTTGAACGAGCTCGGCTACGGGGACGGCCGTTCGGGGCTTCGCCTGGTTTTGGTGACCAACCCGGTTGGCGCCGTGCTTCCAGCTGCCCAAGCGTGCCTGGAGGGCGAGTGGAAACGCGAGATGAAGCGCCTCCACGACCTGTCGTTCGACTCCCTATATACGATCACGAACATGCCGATCAGCCGATACCTCGATTGGCTGCTCGAATCGGGCAATCTCGAAGGCTACATGCGGCGGCTCATCGAATCGTTCAACCCCCAGGCGGCCCAGGGCCTGATGTGCCGCAGCATGGTTTCGGTCGGTTGGGACGGGCGTCTATTCGATTGCGACTTCAATCAAATGCTCGACATCCCGGTGTCGGGCAAAGCCCCCCGGCACATTGGCGACTTCGATCTCTCGAAGCTCCAGGCCCGTATGATTCAGACCAACAGGCATTGCTACGGCTGCACCGCTGGCTCGGGTTCGAGCTGCACGGGCGTGACCGATGGGTCACAATCCCTCCTATGAACGAGGCCTTGGCCGCTACGCCGACCATCGACTGCAACCACCCCGAGGTCGTCGCCTTCGCCAAGCATCATGCCGGAGCGAGCAACGACCCTCGCACACAGGCGGTCCAACTCTACTACGCGGTTCGCGACGGCGTTCGCTACGACCCCTATGCGCTGGTCTTGACCATCCCGGGTCTGAAGGCGAGCCGGTCGCTGGAGCTCGGCCGGGCATGGTGCGTCCCCAAAGCCATTCTTCTCGCGGCAGCCTGCCGGGCTGTTGGAATCCCTGCGCGGCTAGGCTTTGCCGACGTGAAGAACCATCTCTCGACCGAGCGCATGCGCCAAACCATGAAGACCGACGTCTTCTACTGGCACGGGTACACCGCGATTGCGCTCGGTGGCCAATGGGTCAAGGCCACGCCAGCCTTCAACATCGAGCTTTGCGAGAAGTTCCGGATGAAGCCCTTGGAGTTCGATGGACTCGAGGATTCGATCTACCACTCCTTCGATCTCGATGGCCATCAGCACATGGAGTATCTCCGATTCCACGGCGAGTTCGACGATCTGCCGTTCGATAGGATGATGAACGCCTTTGCAACGCACTACGGCCAAGAGATGTACGAGGGCCCAGTCGGCGATTTCGACCGCGAGGTCGACGAAGAGACCCGCGACAAGGCCAGCTAGGCTCAACGCTCGTCGCCGAGCTCGACCTGCGCCGGCGCATGGTCCTCGCCGAGGTCGATGACCGCATCGGCGCGCCCCGGCATCTCTTCCCACATGAAGCGGGTCAGGCGCTCGAAATGCATGACGAAGCGGCCCACTTCGGCAGGGGTCATCACCTCGGGACCGCTGCGCGTCGCCCGAAGGCGGGCTTCCTGTTCTTCGCGCCAGACATAGACTTCGTCAAAGCTCGGCGGACGCAACATGACAAGCACGTCGAGCTCTGCGAAGAGCGCCTGGTAGCGGCGGCTGAGCTCGCGATTGACGTACCAGCGCCAGTCTCCGGTCGGGTCCTCCACGCGCTCGAGCTCGTTGACGGGCGCGTGGAGCTCGTCGGCCCGCTGCGGTCGCGCGCCCATGCACCAGCCCTCGAAAATCACGAGGTCGCAGCGCCCCTCCCAGGGAGGCCAATCGGCCACCCGATGGCGCTCGTCCTTGGCCTTGTCGAACCTCGGCAACGCGATCGGGCGGCCCTCCCGCAGACAGCGAAGTACGCGAATGCCGAGGTCCACATCATGCGTCCCGGGCACACCGCGCGTCGCCAACAGGGGATGAATCGTCTGCGCGCGCTCCAGCCGCTGCGCCCGTGAAAGATAGAGGTCATCGAGCGACAGGATTGCAGCGCGCACACCGTGAACGCGCAGAAGAAGCCGCTGCAGCAGCCGAGCCAAGGTCGACTTCCCTGTTCCTTGCGCCCCGTTGAGCCCAAGCACCAGCGTCCGATCCTCGACGTGGTCTGCGACCCAGTCGGTCATCGGCACATAGAAATCCGCAATCAACCCATCCGACGGCCGGGGGATGCCCTCTTCAACGCACCAAGCTTCGACATCGGCGCGGATGTCGGGAACCCCCGCATGAATACTGCCGCCAAAGGACCTGGGCCAAAGCATGGGGCCCGTTATACCATCGCCAGCACGGACACCGGCACTGTCGCTGACACTGGCACTGTCGCTGCCACTGAAGTAAACCTCCCCCAATGCCCGCCTCCAAGATCCGCATTCTCGTCGCGAAGCCGGGGCTCGACGGTCACGATCGCGGCGCCAAAGTCGTTGCTCGCGCGCTGCGCGATGCCGGCTTCGAAGTGGTGTACACGGGGCTTCACCAGACGCCCGACATGATCGCCGTGGCGGCCGTTCAGGAAGACGTCGACGCCGTGGGGCTCTCGGTGATGTCCGGCGCGCACAACACCCTCTTTCCCGCCGTGATGGACGCCCTTTCGGCGCGCGGCGCGGACGACATCCTGGTGTTCGGCGGCGGGATCGTCCCGGAGCATGACCTCGAAGCGCTCCTCGCGAAGGGAGTTGGCGCCATCTTCACGCCGGGCGCGCCGCTCGATGAAATCGTCCAATGGATTCACAGCCATGTGAAGCCTCGGTCTCTCCAGCTCTGAATCGCGCCCCGTTGCCTCCGTAACGCGCCGGCGTCACCCCGGCGGAAGGCCGTGACCGGGAACGACCAAGGTCTTCTTGTAGCCTTCGTAGTCGAAGAGGTCGCTGTGCTGGGTGTTGTGACACTGCAGGCAGGTTGACTCGGGAGTGTCGCGGACGATGCCGAACTTCTCCGGGTCCTTCGTGTGTGCGGCACCGGGACCATGACAGCTTTCGCATCCGACGTTCACCAGCGCGAGATCGAGATTGTGGGTCACCGTCGATCCGCCGGGCTGCTCATAGCCGGTCACGTGACATCCGACGCAGTCGAGGTTGTATTCCTTGTTGCGCTCCTGCAGCGTGCGATACGCGTGCCCATGGGCGTGCGTGCTCCACCATGCATAGGCAAGCTGGTGACAAGCGCCGCACGCCGCCGATCCCAAGTAGGCGATGTCATCCGGTCCAAGCGGCGGAGGTTTGAGGTTCGCAAACGCGACGCGATTGGCGTCGTTCACGACCTTGTCGTGCTTGCGCATGAGCGCCTCGACCGCCGGGTCTTTCGGCGCCTTCTTCGGGAGGGGAATCCAAGTAGCGGAGAGCGCGTTGCTGTCGGTGGACGGGGCCGGCGCATCCAGGGCCCGCCGCTCTAGTTGAAGAGCGGCCAAGCGCGCACGCTGCGAATCGAGGTCGGCTGCGTCGACATCGCCCGACTTCTCCCAGGCCGCGATCTTGCTCGTGAGGTCCGAGAGCTGCGCATCCAAACGCTGTGCGCGTTCGGCGCGCGACCAGTCGCTTCGATCGACGAAGGCTTCGCCTTTCCTCTTTCGGTACACGTCGACCACGGTGAGCCCTTGGCCCTGGCGGCTCGCGTGCAGGAGCCAGGCACGGCCAGCCTCACGGGGAGACACCGGGTCATCCTCGTCGAGCCCCCCCTGAATCACCAAGTCGACGCCGTCGATGGCGCCGATACGATTGGCGTCGCGGCGCGACCCGTCCACGAGCGCGACGGTCAACTCGGAGTCCGCCGTCGCCGACGCAACGAGCGGCTTGACGGCGTTGCGGTCCGCACCGGGACGCACCCCAATGACGGCCAGGCGCAGGTCCCCAGCGCTCACGCGCAGCAGCTCGGCGTCGCGCTGCATCGCAAGCCAAGGGAAATCCGATGCCGCTTTCACGGCGTCGAGGGTTTCGGAAGGCTGTGCGCGATCGCTGCGCCCCGGCAGAACGGCAGCGACCTCCAAGCCATGGAGAATCCCCGCAAGGGTCTTGGCGTTGCGGCTCGCCTGGTCGACGCGGACGGGCTCGATGGTGGCCGTGTCGAAGAACGTATCTCCCGCGATCAGAAACACCACCGGCGCAGGCCCGTCGCGGAGCGCTCGAATCTGAGCCGCGAGCCGGTCAATGCCTCCAAGCGGATCGCTGGTGCAGCCGCAAGGCTCGAGATAGCCCTTGAGGTCGGTGACGAGCGCGATCCGAACGCTGGGCGTCTCGGCGCCATCCGAGCCTTTTGGCTGGCCCCGGCTGCAGCCAAGGCTGAGGCTCAGGGCCAAGGCGGTAAGGAAGCAACGCATCCCATTGTTTCTAGCGCCCGAGCGCCAAGCCGCAAAACACCGTCAGGGGCGGCGGCTTGACGGCGGGGCAGGCTCTGACTAGCTTCCGGCGTCTTTCGGGCGGGCCTGACCCGCCGCATACGAGGAATTCATGGTCAAGGTTCGACTGGCACGCGCCGGCGCCAAGAAGCGCCCCTACTATCACATTGTCGTCACCGATAAGGAAAAGCCTCGCGATGGGCGCTTCATCGAACAGATCGGCACCTACGATCCCAGTCGCCCCATCGGAGAGGCCAGCGTCAAGCAGGCCCGTCTCGACTACTGGGTAGGCGTGGGCGCCCAGGTGAGCGATCGCGTCCGCGATGTGGTCAAAGAGCACAACAAGGCCCTGGCTGCCGCAGCCGACGCGTCCTAGGCGAGCACCGATATGGCTGGAGACAAGCTGCAGGACCTGATCGCGTACATCGCGAGCTCACTGGTCGACGACCCCGACGCCGTCGAGGTGAACGTGGTCGAAGAAGACCGCGCCGTCGTTCTCGAGCTGACCGTGGCCCCTGATGACCTCGGCAAGGTCATTGGCAAAGAAGGCCGCACCGCCCGCGCGATGCGCACGCTTCTGGCTGCCACCTCGGCGCGCCTTCGCAAGCGCGCCATCCTCGACATCCTCGAGTAACCCTCTGCCCCGGCCGGGTATGAAAGGCACCTGTGAGCGAACGTGCCGAACCGGTTTCCTGGATCGAGCTGGGTGTCGTCGCGCGGCCGCAGGGCGTGAAGGGCGAAATCCGAGTCCACGTGTTCAATCCGGACTCGACGCTCCTCGAAGAGCTGGCCGAGGTCTTCTTGATCGGTGAAGAGGACGAAGAGCCCGCGCTCGTCGAAGTTCGATCCGCGCGACGCGGTCCGAAAGCACTGCTCATGCGCTTGGAGGGCGTGAGCTCGCGCGAAGACGTCGAAGCGCTTCGCGGCTACACCTTGTGCATCCCGCGGGCAGCGTTGCCCGACCTCGAAGACGGCGAGTACTACCACGCAGACCTGATCGGCCTAGAAGCGTTCGAAGGCACCGAATCGATCGGCAGAGTCGTCGATGTCCTCGACTATCCGAGCGCCGAGTGCTTG
>CAMYMX010000148.1 GCA_947259605.1 uncultured Polyangiaceae bacterium
CGAGGCACTCGTCGCAGAGGTCCCGAAGGACGAGGCCCCGATGCCCGGCGGTCACGACCACGGCGGCGGCATGGGCGGCATGGGCTTCTAAAGAACGCCTAGCTCGAAACAGAGAAAGCCGGAGCATTCGTGCTCCGGCTTTTTCGTTTAAGGCGACGTATGGACGGGGCGGGGAAAAAGCGCGACACGGGGCTGCGTCGAACGGCTCGGCTTGCAAGCGTGGCCGGAAGGGCTTGGGGCCTGAGGCCACGCAAGCCGCCCCTCGGAGCTCGCGCCAATCGGGGCGGATTGCTGTCTTGCCGATTGTCACTCACACGGCGCCACCCGGCTCCTCCGCTCGCCCAAATCCCCGGGCCCCTGGCGCCTCCCCCTCCCCCGGCGCTACGATCGCCCTGTGAGCTCCACCACCGGTAGACTCGCCGAGTATCGGCGACGGCTTCGGGTCGCCGCCGCTACGGTGTTGGCGCTCCGGGTCGCCGCGGCGGCTGCGGCCGTCGGCCTGGCCTCGTTCGTCCTGGTTGCCTGGGTGCTGGGCCCCATGACGCCGCTGGTTTGGCTGTGCATCGGCTGGGGGGTGGTGTTTGGGATGACGACCGCCGCGGTGGCCTGGTCGATCCAGCCGCTTCGCGGGCTTGGCGGGCACGGGGCGCTTGGGCTCGTGGCGGCCGAGCAGCCTTCTCTGCTTTCGCCACTCCAAAGCGCCTACGAGCTTCAGGCGGAAAACGCGTTCTCGCGGGAGCTCGTCGTTGCACAGAGGGTTCGCTTGCTCCGCTCGCTCGATGATTCGCCGGCGCGCAAATTCATTCCTTGGCGATGGCTGGTCCAACCCGCTCTGGCGGCGACCCTGGTGTTGGCCGCGGTTGCCTGGTGGTCGTTGGACTTCGATCGCGCCGCGGCTGGCCGTTACGCGCTGCTCAACGCCGACAGCGGCCGGGTCGACGGCCCGCAGACAGGGCACGTCGTTGCGAGGACCGACGCGGAGCTCCTGTTTCCTGAGTACATGGAGCGCGACAATGAGCGTGTTGAAGATGCCGACCGCCTGACCGTGCCCCGAGGGACTTCAGTCGAGTATGTGATCACGCCGATTGGGGACGCCGCGCGCGTGGTGCTCGAGCTTCCCGGGCGTCACGTGCAGGCGGACCCTGTGGGGGGTCAGTTCGTAGCGTCGTTCGTCGCAGATACCGACGGTCCCCTCGAAATCTACGTCGAATCCACGAGCGGCGAACGCCGCGTCGACTACCGCGCCCGCTCCATCCGGGTGCAGCTCGATGAAGCTCCGCAGGTCACCATGGTGGCTCCCCAGGAAGATCTGGTCGTCGAAGCGCGCCAGGCGATCGAACTGCAGCACCGAGCCACCGACGACTACGGCGTGCAGGAGCTCACCCTCATCATCAAGCTTCCAAACGGCGAGCATCTTCGAAGGGCCATCCTGACGCCGTCCGACCAACTGCAGGCCGAGCTGTTGGGCGAGTCCATCGTGCATCTCGATGAGTTCGCCCTCGCTCCGGCCGACGCGGTGACGGTCTGGCTGGAAGCCAAGGATGGGAATCGCGTCGATGGCCCGGGCATTGGGCGCTCTTCGATTCGCACGCTCACGCTTGCATCGGACATCACCCGCCGTCGCGACCGCATCGTCGAGCTGGAGAAGCTCTTGGATGCGCTACTGGTGACCTTAGCGACTCGCCTCGAGCAGCCTGTCCCCGAGGGGTTTCGCGAGGCGCTCGACCGCCGCGCGGCGGTGTTCGTCCCGTACAACGGCGTCAAAGCGCTGCTCGCGGACGTGGGTGACCATCGCGGCCCGAGGACCGTCCCGCTGCTCTTGGACATGAGAAAGCGGCTCGAACGGGCCCATCAGCGAGAAGGCGCGTCGTACCGAAGCCGCGAGCAAACCAAAGCGCGCAAGCAGCAGGACAAATCGATCGTGGCCGAGCTCGAAAAGGACACGCTCATCGTGGCCGATCTCATCAGCGAGGCGCGCTTGCACGACGCCGCCGAGATCGCGCGAGAGATGCAGCAGCTGCGCCGCGAAATAGCCTCGCTCATCGGCGAGCTGCGGCGTGGGCAGACCCCCGAGCTGCAGCGAGCACTGATGGCCGCACTCGATCGCGCGGACCGCCGACTCGATGCGCTACGCGAACAGCTTCGGCAGGCGATGCGCTACGTCCCGGGAGAGTTTGTCAACCAGCAGTCACAGCAGGCGAGCAAGTCGACCGACGCCCTTCAATCGCTCCGCGAAGCACTTGCCAGCGGTGACCTGGATGCGGCGGAAGCCGCGCTGACCAAACTCGATCAAACGATCGATGCGATGACGCAGGCCCTTGCGCAGAGCGAGGACTCGCTGGTCGAAGCGCGCTTTGGGCCCCGCGAGCGCGCACTGATGAAGGCAATGGATACGATTCGCGACCTCGAAGTCGAGCAGCAGCGCCTCGCCGACAAAGCGAGGCGCGTCGGCGAGAAAGCAATCGACCGGGCGGCCGCGGACGAGGAGTCGCTGGCGGGCGAGTTCCTCGGTCAGCTCGAGGAAATCGCCAAGGACGTGTCCGAGCTTCTCGGTGGCGTCGACGACGATGCGCTAGGCCCGTACGAGTCGGGCCTCAAGGCACGGGCAGCCGAGCGCTTGAACGATTTCGAAAAGGCACTCGAAGGAGGCGATCTCGGTGAGGCCCTGTCGATGGCCGATCGGCTCGCGCGGGCCGCAAGCGCGCTCGCAAAAGACCTCGAGCTTTCAGCCATGATGTTTCGTGGCAACAACGGTCAGACCTCAGAAGCGGCTTCGAAAGCACGCGAGGTGTCCGCGCGCTCGCAGGACCTACGGGACGCTGCAAGGGGCGCCGTACCTGATGTGGGCGGCGCGCTGACCGACCAGGAACGCGAACAGCTCCAAAAACAAGCCGAGCGTCAAAGCGCAACTCAGGAAGCCACCCGTCAGCTCGCGCGCCGACTGCGTGAAGAGGTCGGGGGCGTGCCGGTTTCCGAAGACGCAGCTGAGCAACTCGAAGCGATCCAGCAGCCGATGCAGCGTGCCGCACGGTCTCTGGAGCAAGCGAATCCGCTCGAGGCCAACAAGCAACAGGAGGCCGCAGCGGATCAGCTCCGGCGGCTGCGCAAGAACCTCGAATCCCAGAGCAAGAACTCGGTGGGTGGCGGTGGGAAAGAGCAAACCCAGGGTGGACGAGCCACCGAACGGGTCGAAATCCCCGGCGTTCGATCCAAGGCTGACGAGCTGGCCTGGCGACGACGTGTGCTCGACGCCATGAACGGAACGCCTCCGGACGGCTATCGACAGGCCGTCGACGACTACTACGAAAGGCTCCTCCGATGAAGCGCGTTGCCCTGTTCGCGGCCTCCGTCTTGCTCGCCTCGCTTTCGAGGCCGGTGCCCGCCGAGAAGGTGAAGCGCTCCGACGTCCTAGAGCTGCTCGAAGCGTCGCTGACCGCCGGCGAAGGTGTCCCCGCGCAAGTTCTGCTCCGCCAGTACCTGGTCGACTCCCCGCGCAGCTCCCGCGTCGTGGAGCTCGAAGTGCTCACCGAGTTCTACACCGGCAACTACGAGGCCGCCGCCAAGGGCATCGCCGAGCTGCGAGCGAATCCGGGCTATGCGGCGAACTTGGGCAGCCTCGCAGACGTCATCATCGACACCTACGAGACGACCAAGAACTTCGAGACCTTTCGCCTCGACAACATCGAGGTGCGCTACGCGCCCGGGAACGATGAGATCCTCGTCCCGTACGCGGTCGACGCGTTGAAGGCTGTCGGCGAAGCGCTCGAAGCCGAGCTCGGCGTGAAGATGGTCAGCCCGATCCGTCTCGAGATCTATCCAGACGCAGACTCATTGTCGCGCGTTTCAACACTTCCGGTCGAAGCGATCCGGAACACCGGAACGATCGCCTTGTGCAAGTGGGGCCGCCTGATGATTGCATCGCCGGCCGCCCTGATGCACGGCTACCCTTGGCTCGACACGATTTCCCACGAGTACGTTCATTTGCTGCTCACCAAGGCTTCGCTCGACCAGGCGCCGGTGTGGCTGCAAGAAGGTCTCGCGAAGTTTCTCGAAACCCGCTGGCGGCGGGATGAGCCTACCCTTCGCCACGATCCCGCGTCTGCCCAGTTGCTCTTCGAGGCGATGGAGGCCGACGAGTTGCTCGGCTTTGATCAGCTGCATCCGTCGATCGCCCTTCTCCCGTCTCAGAAGGCAGCCTCGCTCGCGTTCGCACAGGTCTCTTCGTTCATGGAGACCTATTACGCGGAGTACGGGCGCGAGGGAGTCCAGCAAGCGCTCTATCTGATCAGTGAAGGCGAGGACGCGAAGAAGGCCTTGGCTAGCGTTGCAGGCGTCCCGTGGAAGAGCCTCGAGGCGCGTTGGAAGAAAGCGCTTTCCAAGCTACCCAAACCGCTGCCGGCGAGGTTGCTGCCCCGTCGACTCAGCGGTGAGGCAACCGAGCAAGACGAGCTTGCCAGCGTGGAGCTCGACCGCGCGCGCAATTACCTACGCCTCGGGGACCTCTTGTGGACGCGCGCTCGCCCCGCGGCGGCATCGATCGAGTACGCCAAAGCGCACAAGGCCGCGCCGGCCGATCCCGTCGTCGCATCACGCTACGCCCGTTCAGCGATTGCGGGTGGTCGCCCCAAAGATGCCGTCGCGCCCCTGATGCTCACCCTCGACAGGTACCCGACGCATGCCCCGGCGCTGTCGAGTCTCGCGACCGCGATGTTTCGAATGTCGAAACGAGGGCTGGCGAAGGAAGCGGCCGACCGGGCGATCGCCCACAACCCATTCGATCCACAACCGCATTGTATTCTCTCGAAGCTCGGTGTTCCCCAAGCCGATCATGAAGCCACGCTTTGTTCCAGGCTTGGTGGGATCCGCGAGTGATGTGGCATTTGTCGCCGCCAAGCGCTAGAAGGTCCCGGTGACCGAACCCGTACGCAGCACTCCACCCCCCGCACCCAGTGGCGACGCCTCCGACGTGCTGCGCGTGCAACAGCTCGCAAGCGCGCGAGATGAAATCGTCTCGAGGCTCAAGCAGCGCATCGTCGGACAGGACGACGTGATCGAGCTCCTCCTCATCGCGCTGTTTGCACGGGGGCACGGTCTGTTCGTCGGCGTGCCCGGGCTCGCGAAGACCCTGCTCATCACCACGCTCGCCGATGCTCTCTCACTTCATTCGAACCGCATCCAATTCACGCCGGACCTGATGCCGAGCGATGTGACCGGGACCGATGTCCTCGAAGAGGACGCGACGACCGGCAAGCGTCACTTCCGGTTCATTCCCGGTCCAGTCTTCACCAACATCCTGCTCGCCGACGAGATCAATCGCGCACCACCGAAGACGCAGGCTGCGCTGCTTCAATCGATGGCCGAAGGGCAGGTCACCGCGAGTGGTAACACCTACGCGCTGGAGCAGCCCTACTTGGTTTTCGCGACGCAGAACCCGATCGAGCAGGAGGGCACCTACCCCCTGCCCGAAGCGCAGCTCGACCGCTTCCTCTTCCAAATCGACGTTCGGTACCCTAGCCCGAATGAAGAGGTGGACATCGTAAAGCGAACGACGGCGCCGATGCCGACGTCGATCACACCCGTGCTCTCGGCCGCAGACATCGTGGGCTTTCAGGACCTGGTTCCGCGCGTTCCCGCAGCCGATCACGTGGTTGAGCACGCGGTGGACCTGGTGAGGGCCTCGAGGCCCGATGACGGGAGGGCATCCGAGACCGTTCGAAAGAACGTTGCATTTGGTGCCGGCCCTCGGGCCAGTCAGGGGCTGATCCTCGGTGCCAAGGCGCGCGCCGTGCTGCACGGTCGCTACGCGGCCGAGATCGACGACGTGCGCGCCCTGGTCGACCCGATCTTGAAGCATCGGCTCGTCATGAACTTCCGCGCCGAGGCCGAAGGCGTGACACCGGCCGACGTCATCGAAAGCATCACCCAAAGCATCTCGCCGTGACCCGTGTCCTCGAACCCGAGCTCGCGGTACGCTTGGCCGGGCTCACGTTTCGCGCGAAGCGCACGGTTGATGGTCTGCTCGCAGGCATGCATCGAAGCCCGCACCGTGGGGCCAGCGCGATCTTCAAAGAGCACCGCGCGTATCGTCCCGGGGATGACCCGCGTTGGATCGATTGGCGCGCTTACGCCCGGTCGGACCGGTACACGATTAAGCACTTCGAGCACGAGACCCAGCTTCGCGGAACTCTGGCGCTCGACATCTCGCCGTCGATGCATTGGGGAAGCAACGATGTCAGCAAAATCGATCACGCCGCCACGCTCCTCGGGGCCATCGCCTACCTCCTGACCCGCCAAGGCGACGCGGTCTCGCTAGTGACCTTCGACGAGAAGATCCGCGATCGACTTCCCGCGCGTTCCGGCCCGGCTCACCTCGACTACCTGATGCGCACGCTCGCCGAGCCGACGCCATCGAGCGGGCAGACCGCCCTTCATGCGTCTCTCGACAAGCTGATCGAGCATGCCGGTCGCATGGGGCTCGTCGTGATCGCAAGCGATTTGCTCGACCTCGAGAGCGAAGCGCTCGATCCGATCGCGCGAATCGAGGCGCGAGGCCACCAAACGATCGTCCTTCACGTCATGGATCCCGCCGAGCTCGAGCTTCCGTACGAGCAGCCGATGCACTTTGAAGGTCTCGAAGGCGAGCTGCCGGTGGAAGTTGACCCGAAGGGTCTTCGAAGGCAGTACCGGGAGGCGATCGACGCCTTCGTCGAGTCCTGTCAGCGACGCGTGGTCGCGGCGGGCGCAAGGTATCTCCTAGCGAGGACCGACACTCCGCCGGAGCACACCCTGCTCCAGCTCTTGCGGGATGGCTGAGTCATGGGCTTTGGTCTGCCATGGGCGCTTGCCGGGCTCGTCGCCGTTTCGATTCCGATCCTCGCTCATCTGCTGAGGCGACAGAAGCTTCCGAGGCAAACGCTGCCGACCATCGCGTTCCTTCACCGAATCCATGCCACGCGAGCCGCGCGGCTCCGCGTGGTGGACATGCTGCTGCTGATCGCGCGCGCTTTGCTCATCGCGGCACTGGTCCTCGTGGCGGCGGCGCCCTATCGCGTCGTGCAGTCGAACCTTCTGGATCGGCAGCATGCGCTTGCCATCGTCCTCGACGACTCGATGTCGATGGCGGCGATTCACGAGGGCAAGACGCTCATCGAACGGGCGGCTGAGCTCTCGGCCGAGCAGGTGAAGAATCTGCCGGAAGGCTCCGAGGTTTCGGTGGTCTTGTCTGGGAAATCTCCCCGCGTCTGGGTGCGTCGGCGTTCGGATCTCGAGATGGTCGAGACGGTATTTAGCGAGATCGATCGCCGCTCTACGCGCGGCGATGCGATGTGTGATGCCGTTCGAAATGCGGTGGAGCTTCTGCTCGAAAGCGAGCTTCCGGATCGGCGTCTGCTCGTCTTCTCCGATTTTACCGAAGGTACGCGCGCACAAACGTGTGAATGGCCGAGCCGCGGCATTCGCGTTGCCTTCGAGGCCGTTTTCACGCCCAATCCCGACAACCGCCGCATTGCTTCGGTCGAAGTGGTCGGAGAGCGCGACGCCCCGGACGGCATGCGGCTCGACGTGCGGATTACCGGGACGTCGACCCAGTCGCAGCAGACCGTCCGCATGCGGCAGAAGGGGCAGGAGACACAAAAGGCGTCGGTGCAGC
>CAMYMX010000149.1 GCA_947259605.1 uncultured Polyangiaceae bacterium
CCACCGATGAAGCGATCCAAACGATGGCCGAGCCGCTCAGCACTGAGCGCGTTCCGATCAAGACCTTCTCGCAGTTCATCTCGCTTCGCATCGCGCCCGATGGAGAGCTTTTTCGAGAGGACTCCGGCGCACTCTCTCCGCACGCCCCCGGGCACGGAGACCTGACGTTTGCGCTTCGCCGCTCTGGCATCCTCAAGGCGTTCCGCGACCGCGGCGGGCGGGTGCTCATGATGTCGAACGTCGACAATCTGACCGCAACGCTCGACCCTGCCATCATCGGTGCCCACCTGGAGTTCGGCGCGGCGCTCACCGCCGAAATGGCGCCCAAAGAACCGGGCGACAAAGGCGGCGCTCCCGCGCGGGTCGACGGGCGCGCTCAAATCGTCGAAGCGTTTCGCTTCCCGGAAGACTTCGACCAGGAGCGAATCCCAGTCTTCAACACCAACACCTTCGTGCTCGATGCTGCCGCCATCGACGCGGACTTCCCCTTGACCTGGTTCGCGGTCAACAAGACGGTCGATGGCAAGCCCGCCGTGCAGTTTGAACGCCTCGTCGGCGAGCTGACCTCATTTCTCGATTCGGCATTCCTGCGCGTCGAACGGCACGGGCCGGACGCTCGCTTTCAGCCGATCAAAACCCCGGACGACATGGACAAGGAACGCCCGGACATCGTCAAAGCGCTCAAAGCGCGCGGCAGTCTCTAGTCCGAGTCGGCGACGAGGGCGTTGCGCCCGGTTCTTCGGGGTGAGCCGTGGAACGCGAGCTGCCCGCAGGCGGCTGCGACGTCATCTCCGCGTGTCTTTCGGATGAACACCGAAAGCCCACGCCGCGTCAGCTGCGCTTGAAAACGCGTGACGTGACTCGTGTCCGGCGCGCGAAGCTCCGATGCGGCGATGGGGTTCATCGGAATCAAGTTGACCTTGACGGGAATGCCTCGGAGCAGCTCGACCAAGCCGTTTGCGTCGCGCACCGAGTCGTTCACGCCATGGATCAGCGTATACTCGATGGTGATCCGCTGCCGCTTCGAAAGCGGGTAGCGGCGAAGGGCCTCGATGAGCTCGCCAAGCCCGTGCTTTCGGTTCACCGGCATGATCTTGCTGCGCTCCTCGTCGCGCACCGCGTGAAGGGAGATCGCGAGCTGCACCTGGCCGTCGAAGTCTCTGCCGAGACGATCGATTTGCTTGACTAGGCCGCTGGTAGACAGCGTCACACGCCGTTTGGAAAGATCGAGTCCATCCGGGTGCGTCAGCAAGACGAGAGCACGCGCGACAGCGTCGTAGTTGTGAAGCGGTTCGCCCATGCCCATGAAGACGACGTTGCGGATGCGCTGGTCGGGCCCCAGCTCGCGCCGGCCCAGTAGAACCTGCGCAACAATCTCCGCGTCCGTCATTTGCCGCTTTAATCCCGCAACGCCCGACGCGCAGAACACGCACCCCATGGCGCATCCGACCTGGCTCGAAATGCACTGGGTCACTACGCGTTCATCCCCGAGTTGGGGAATGAGCACCGTCTCGACCTTTTCGCCGTCGGGCATGCCGACCAGGAACTTCGTGGTCTGGTCCGCCGACTCGTGGGTCGAAACGATGTGGATGGGCCAGCCCAGCCCTTCCTCTTTCAAACGCTGTCGAAGACGCTTGGGAACATTGCTCATCTCGTCGGGGTCGAGAACTCCCTGGCGATGAATCCAATCGAAGATCTGCTTGCCGCGATACCGAGGCTCTCCCCAGGCGACGACGCACGCCTCCCACTCGGCAGGCAATCGCGCGACGGGGTGGGAGGCGGGTGCCAATGTATCCGCTGAAAGCTTCACGACCCTTGGCGGTGCCAGAGTTTGAGGCGGCGCGCAATCACGCTTCCCGAGGAGCGAGACGCGGTAGGGGCGTGAACTTAACCCCTGAGTTGTCGACCTCGGTGAAGCTGTTACTTTGGCTGAGGGGGTTACTTGAGGGATCGAACGTGTTTCACATTGGCGCTGCTCGCCGTCTTCGCGTTTGGCTGCGAGTCGGCCGGACCACAGGAGGGCACCCTCCGTCTGCAGGACCTGCCCAGCATCTGCGGCGAGGAAGGTGCGCCGCCGAGCTGCGACGAGGCCTGCACCAGCGACTCCGGCTGTGGCACGGGAACCTTTTGTACCAACGGCCTCTGCATCGCGGTGTGCACCGCCGAAGGCGAGCAGTGTGGTACCGCGGGAGACTGCACGGCGAACGGCCGCTGCGTTCCGGTTTTCGGCGACGGCGGGGTCATCACCTCCGACGGCTCGGTGTGCGGGGAACTCGAACTGGCAACCGATCGAGTCATCCCGAACATCATGGTCATCGTCGACCGTAGCGGTAGCATGCGTCGCGATTTCGAAGGCGACTGCCCATTTACCGGAAACGGCTGTCCGAGCTCCGGCACCCCCAACCCCGATTTCGACGAGGCGCGATGGGAGTCGGTCGAGGACGCCTTGGTCGGCAACAACGGTTTGGTCCGACGGCTCGATTCGATTGCACGCTTCGGTCTGACCTTATACTGGAAGCCAGGCGAGAATGCTCCGTCGATGTCCGACGGCGCGATGTGCGCAAGCACCGACGGGGTCGACTTCGGCCAGAGCTTGGAGAACGCCAATCCAATCGCCGCGTCTTTTGCCGACAACACCCCCGGGGGCTTCACGCCAACCGCCGAGGCCGTCGAGGCCGTGACGACCTCCTTGATCAGCACGCCGCCACCGGAAGGACCGACCGTCTATCTGCTGGCAACGGACGGCGCGCCCAATGGCTGCGACGAAGACGGTGAGGCAGTCGACCGCAACAACAGCATCGCGGCGGTGGAACGCGCCTTTGGCCTCGGAATCGAGACCTTCGTCCTGGGCGTGAATTTCGATGACAGCCACCTTCAGGATCTGGCGAACGCCGGACAGGGTGTCGGCTCGGGAGCCACCCTGTGGACCGCAAACAGCGTCGCGGAGCTGCAGGCCGACCTCGAGCAAATCGTCGTTCAGAACATCCCCTGCACGGTGAGCCTGACCGACGGAGTCATCGACACGGCGAAGGCCTGTGAGGGAACAGTTCGACTGAACGGGGAGCTGCTCACCTGTAACGACGGCGCGCGCGGATGGCAGGCCGTCGACGGGAGTACCGTGGAGCTCACCGGGTCGGCATGCCAAGACTGGCGCGAAGGGGACGCGGAGCTGGAAGCGCTCTTCCCATGCGATGTCGTCGTGCAGTAGCCGCAGCGCGCTACTTTTTGAGGATCTCTTGGACTCGGTTCAGGAGCGCCCGCGAGTACATCCGGCCAACGAGTGATTCCCGTGCCGTGAATTGCACCTCTTCCCACTGACGCTGGGCTCGGAACAGATTGATCACCTTGAGTCGCTTCGCTAGCGTCTGCGCCGCTTCATCGTCGAGCTTTCGGCCCTCGACGCGAAAGATCTCTTCGGTCTCACCGGAGACCTCTTCGAGGTAGTCCCTCGCTTCTTGCGGAAGCGTCGCCAAATGCTCTTTCCTGATGACGAAGGCTCCGGTGACGATGCCGCCGGCTTGCTTGGCCATGGTCTTGAGCTTCGTGTGCCACTGGAAGGCCAGCACGCCGACGGAGGAGGCGATGATCGTGTCGATGATGCCGGTCTGCAAGCCGGAGTAGACCTCGGGCAAGTTGAGCAACACGCCGTTGGCGCCCGACGCCTTGATGAACGCCCTCATCGTCGCGGAGTCACGCCATACCCAGGGCCGGACCTTCTGCAAGTCCGCGGGCCCGTAGATCTTGTGGGTGGAAAAGATTCGGGTCTTTCCCGCATCGCCCCAGGCGACGAGCTTGTACCCGGCCTTATCGAACATCGCTTCGAACTGCGGTGCGAGATCCTCGCGCACGGCGTCGAGCTCCGGGTAGCTCCGGATGAGCCCGGGCGCTTCCATGACGAGCACCTGCCGAACGAGCGCGGAGAGGCCGGTGGACGTGATCAGAGCGCCATCGAGCTGGCCGACACGCATCTTGCGAACGACCGTGATCTCGTCGCCGGCGACACCGCCGTAGTACATCTTCATGTTCACTTGGCCGTTCGTGCGCTTCCTCATCTCGATCTTGAGGTTTTGATACACTTCGCCGAGCGTGGATTGGCGCGGGGCCAAAGTCGCAATCCTCAATTGGTGCGTTGCCTCCGCGCGCGCTTCGGTGGTGAAAGAATCGCCACTGATCAGGAGGCCTAAGGCCAAGAGGACAAAGATGCTGCGCATCGGGCATCTAACCACGAATGAGTAATGGACTACAAGATGGGAATCGCGAGCCCCCACCGTCGCCGCATTCAAGGGTCTAGTGGCAAATCCGCGACGCTCAGCGACTCGCAGAGGGGCAGCCGCTTGTCGTGTAGTACAAACGCATCGCTCCAGTCGGTCGACCGATCGAGCAGGGGCTGGTTGCCCATCCTCATGACTTCCGTCCCTAGAACGGCGATTCGATCGCGTTGCTCTCGAAAGAGCGACAGCCACAAGACCCACTGCTCGCGCGGAAAGACGTCGGCAATGTGCTTGAATTTGCCACGACCGTTCTCGAGCCATTCGTCGAGGAAACGTATCCCGAAATCGGAAGCACGAATCATCATGAAGCCGCAATTGGGCGGGCGCAGAGTGCGTGCAGAGACGACGCCGCGCAGGCTGAGCGGCATCGGGATGCCAAACCTTCGCGAGCAATCCTCGGAGATCAGGAAATCTTTCCCTGGATGTGCGAGCACGAGGTCGGCGAGCTCTTTGTCCGGCTTGTTGACGACGGTGTCGGCATCGACGACGACCAGCCAGTCGGCTGTCATCTGTCGCATGTGTCGCCGCATCCACTCGATCTTCGACCAGATCAAATGCATGTCGTCGAGCACGGTTTCTCGCCAGCAGACGAATTGATAGCCGTGGCGATCGCAGTAGGCCTGCCAGTTGGCCTGCGTTGCCTTGGCGTAGTGGTCGATGTGAGGTGTCGCGAGCATGGCGACGTCGAACGATGGCTTGGTCACCGGCACGTCGCTCCAGAACAGAGATCTGACCCTTTGTTCACCGCTACACCGAAACCCCGAAGTCCCGAAGCGCCTCGTTGAGCGTTACCTTCTTGTCCGTGCTCGCTTTCCGTTGCCCAATGATCAGTGCGACGGGTACCTGGTAGTC
Organism: uncultured Polyangiaceae bacterium; assembly: GCA_947259605.1. Classification (GTDB taxonomy): domain Bacteria; phylum Myxococcota_A; class Polyangia; order Polyangiales; family Houyiibacteriaceae; genus SG8-38. Next base: position 5,124 of record CAMYMX010000149.1, read on the forward strand.
GCCAGCAGCGAACTTCTTGCTTTGCGTTCCGGGGATGACGACGGAGCGCGGCGGAACGTACCCACGCATTTCGACCGGCTCGGGGCCGGTCACGTCGATGATTTTCGTGCTCGAGGTGATGACGACATTGGCCCCGAGAACCGCTTCTTCGCCGATGCGTGAGCCTTCGACGACGATCGCGCGGGAGCCGACAAACGCGCCGTCCTCGATGATCACCGGCTTCGCGCCCGGCGGCTCGAGAACCCCACCGAGCCCGACGCCGCCTGAAAGATGAACGCCTTTCCCTACCTGCGCGCAGGAACCCACCGTAGCCCAGGTGTCGACCATCGACCCTGCGCCAACATAGGCGCCGATGTTCACGTACCCAGGCATCAGAATCGAACCGGGCTCCATGTGCGCGCCGTAGCGAACTGTCCCAGGTGGGACCACACGGACGCCCTGTTGGTCGAGGTTCCTCTTGAGCGGGATCTTGTCGTGGTACTCGTACGCACCGACTTCGATACGCTCCATCCGACGAATGCCGAAATAGAGAAGAATTGCCTGCTTGGTCCAGGCGTGGACCGTCCACTCACCGTCGTCACCGCGGGTGGCGACCCGGATCTTGCCCTTATCGAGCAACTCGATCGTCTCTTCGATGGCGGCGCGGTACTCCGCTGCTTCGAGCTTCGAACGGTCTTGAAACGCCTGCTCGATGAGTGGTCGCAGCGGATTTTCGATGGAGTCGCTCATCGACTACTTCAGCACGTACTCGGGGAAGAAGTATGCGACTTCGATTCGGCCGTTCTCGACGCTGTCCGAGCCGTGACAGGCATTCTCGCCGATGTCGGTGCCATAGGCCTTTCGGATCGTGGCGTCTGCGGCCTCGGCCGGATTCGTCGAGCCCATCAGTGTTCTGTACCGGACCACGGCGTCGTCCGCCTGGAGCGCGCTCACGACCACGGGCCCGCGCGTCATGAACTCGACGAGCTCACCGAAAAACGGACGGTCCTTGTGAACCTCGTAGAAGCCCTCAGCCTGCGCTCGGCTGAGATGCAGCATTCTCATGCCGAGAATTTCAAGCCCCGCGCCTTGAATCATGGCGAGGATGTTCCCGATGTTGTTCTGCTCGACGGCGTCGGGTTTGATGATGCTAAGGGTGCGTTCGACGGCCATTTGGCTCCTCTTCTCGTGCTGTTTGTGGTGGGGCACAGCCCCGTGGCGACGAAGTCGCCTTACGGGGTAGCGCGTTTTGATTGCCGGGCAATGTCCGCAGCGAAAGCTGCAATATGGGCGGAGATGACCGCAGGTTGCTCTTCCTGCAAGAAGTGTCGCGCGTCGACTCGGTGATCGGCCCGCAGGGGAAACACCTGCTTGATGTAATGGAGCTGAGCTTTCGGAATTGCGATCTCTTGCTCTCCCCAGATGAGCTGCATCGGCTTGTCGATCGCGAGCAGGCCGTCGCGCAACCAGTCTCGATGCTTTTCTCTGAGGTCGAAGCCGTCCATGATTTCGAGGAAACTATGGTGCCCGCCGTTGTTCTTGAGCAGGTAGATATAGCTCGCGATCACCTGCTCATCGACGGCGTCCGGATTCTTCACTCCGCTGTGCCGGAATAGGGGCAACATGGCTTTGGTGCTCAACGCGGAGAACACCAGATGCCGCATCACGGGGACTCGGAAGGCCCGCATGGGGAACGAGGGGATGTAGTGCGCGACATCAAGCAGGGTGTTGGTGACCGTGATCGAGCGCACCTTGACCGGATTCTTGATCGCCCATTCGGCGCCAATCGGCCCGGCGATGTCGTGGAGGACGAGATGCACAGGCGGCAGGGCCAGTGCGTCCACGACGTGGCCGACCCAGTTCGCGAGCGAGTGCCAGCCGTAGTCGATGTCCGTGGGTTTGTCGCTCAGGCCGATGCCAGGGAAATCGAAGCTGATCGCCCGAAGCCCATGACCGGCGAGCTCAGGAAGCATCTTGCGAAAAAGGAAGGAGCTCGACGGCACGCCGTGAAGGAGCAGAACCGGCTCGCCCTCTCCCTCTTCGCGGACGAAGATGTGATGTTCGCCGATGACGATGCGCTTGCCCGCCGCTTCGTGCTCTTCGACCAGCCTCGGCTTTCGCATCGCGGCACCGCCTCCACGGTTGGAATGGGCCGAAGCCTAGACCAGATGAGCGACCGCAGCAGCCTCTTCTTGAAGCTCCGCGGCCGTGGCGTCCATCTTGGCCCGGCTGAACTCGTTGATCTCCAGACCCTGGACGATCGACCAGTTGCCATCGCGGCAGGTACACGGGAAGCCGTAGATGATCTCCTCGGGGATGCCGTAGCTACCGTCCGATGGAACCGCCATCGAGGCCCAGTCGCCGTCCTCTGTTCCTAGATGCCACTCGCGGATGTGGTCAATCGCAGCATTGGCCGCCGAGGCTGCGCTCGACAGGCCGCGTGCGTCGATGATCGCTTTGCCGCGCTGCTGGACGGTCGGGATGAAGTCGTTCTCGATCCAGGCCTGATCGTTG
>CAMYMX010000150.1 GCA_947259605.1 uncultured Polyangiaceae bacterium
GCTGCATCGAAATCGTGCTGGCGCCTACGACGTAGCGGCCCTCCTGCAAATTCCGCACGAGCGCATCGCGAATCGCCCAGGGTGCAAACCCACCGTGCTCGTAGAACGCGCCGTCCTCGTGACTGATCGCGGCTGCGGGCATGAACGGGCTGATGTCTGAGAAGGCGACCCAGTTCGGAGTTCCGGGGCCGGTGCGCATTTCGAACACGCTATCGTCCGGTTCAATCGCGCGGTGCCGGAAAGGGCCCTGAAAGCGCTCGACCCGTACCCAACGCGGCGTTTTCTCGAACTGGCAGAGGTTTCGAACCCGAATTGATAGCTCGGCACCTGCGAGCTCCCGCGAGTCGAGCGAGACATGTGCCAGCGCACTCCAATTGCCGGACCATTCGAACCGGGCAAGTGATCCCAAGACGTCCTCGGGGATAGCAGCGATCACGTCATTGCAACGCGTAGGTGGAAGTTTCGCGGTGAGGTCGACGCGGTAGTGCTCAGGGCTTCGCTCGAGCTCGCCGTCGATGAGCACGCCTACCTTGCCCATGCGGACCTCGCCCCGCTCGACTTTGAGAAGGCGATCGCCGGGATACCAGCTGCCCTTCCCTTTGATATCCATGCTGATGTTGTCGACGGGCTCCGCCGCGATCCGTTCGGAGTTGAGCGCAAGCCGCCGTACCCGCAGGCGCCCCTCGATGCTGATTTGTTCAGGAGAACTGGCGGCGAGCTCGAGCTCTGCGCTCAGTGTGCCTATCTCCTCGTCGTAGAAGGGGACCTCGGGGACAAACGGCGCGAGGAGCGCGAGTGAGATTCTGCGAAGCTTGATGCTTCCATCGGCGCGAGCCTCCTCGGGCATGACGCTCAGGTCGATTTTCAAGGTGCCGTCGTTCGAGGTCTGCCCGCCGACCACGACGCGGTACCAGCCGTTGCCTGCTCCGTTCAGAGACCAGCCGAAGTCGCGAATTCTTTCGACATGGCCGGCGAGGTTCCTGCTTTCGATTTGAACGCCGGTCACGTCGACCCGAGCGTCCGGAGTCAAGCGTGCGAAGAGGCGAGCACCGGTAGGAGGGGCACCGGAACGGAGGGGTTCATTGCCGGTTTCGTCCCCGGTCCCGGTTTCGGTGCCGCTGGGCGAGCCGCGAAGCTGACTCATAGCGTCTCGCAGACGAGTTGCGAGAGCTCTTGAGCGCTCGTCGCCATTACGAAGGGAACGTACGCTCGCACCCTCGATCTCGAGCCCGCGTAGTTTCCAGGCTCCCTCACTGCGTCTCAGTTCGACCTTCGCGGGTCCTATGATTGCATGGTCCGAGCTCTGTTCGCCGAGCAGTGCGTCGCCGACGTGAGCCAGCATTTCATCACCGTCCTTGTGCAGGCTTACATCGCTGATCGATGCGAGTTGCCCGTCGGCATCGATCACACGAAGGACCAAGTCGTCGAGTGCATACTTCCTTCCTTTGCCCTTGCTGGATGCTGAAGGAGGTTTTGGGCGGGGGCTCCTTCTTTGAAGCTCTGCAATCGAGTCGTCGAAGCCTTCATGACTGAGGTCTAGAATCACTTCGAGGCCGCGCGCAGACAGAGCGCGAACGGAGCCGGCACCCTTGAAGACGGCGCCGAAGAGACTCATCCGCGCCTCGACACGCCCTATGCGAGCAACGAGGCCACCGTGGCGACCCCTCAGCTCGACACCCCGGAGCTCGACACCGCGAAACGACAAACGTGCTTCTTCGATCTGCGCGTCGACGCCGAGGCGCTCCGCGATGAGGTCTGCCGCACGGGCGGAAACCTGGGGCATCCCCCAGCTCCAAAGACCAAGCACGAGCGCGAACGTGACGAAGGCCGCGACCACCCATACGCGTCGCTCGCTGAGGAACCGCAGCATCGAGATGGGATTATGCCGCGTCTAAAACGGGAAGCCTAATAAAGCTTTCGGCTGTCGATTTGGATCGTGACGGGCCCATCGACCGTGGATTGAACGAGCATCATGGCGCGAAAGGTGCCCGTCTCGACCGGCACCCCCTTGTCACGCAAACGCTGAACCAGCTCCAAGTAGAGACGCTCGGCGTCTCCAGGGTCTGCTGCGCCATCGAACGAAGGGCGCCTGCCTCGCCTGACATCGCCAAAGAGCGTGAACTGGGAAACCACCAGCACGGCGCCTCCGACGTCGACGACGGACAGCGACATGCGTCCGTCGTCGTTGGGGAACACACGAAGACCGGAAATCTTTTCGACGATGTACTGCACGTCCTTGGGCTCGTCGCCCAGCGCAGCGCCGAGATACACCAGCAGGCCTCGCCCGATGACTCCAACCCGCTCCCCGCCGACTGTGACACTGGCTTCGTTGACCCGCTGAACGACGGCACGCATGCGGCTTGCCTAGCACAGGGCGAATCCTCTTGCCCGAAGCAGGCGATGCTCAATACTGGGCAGCAATGAAACCGGTTGTGGGTCTTACGGGGGGAATCGCGTGCGGGAAGTCGACCGTTGCGAGCATGTTTGCGGACCTGGGTGTTTCGGTCATCGACGCCGACGACTTGGCGCGCGAAGTGGTCGAGCCGGGGACACCGGGTCTGCAAATGATCGTGGACGAGTTCGGGAAAGGGGTGCTCGACGAAGCCGGCCACCTGGATCGCAAGAAGGTCGGCGAGATGGTCTTCGGAGACGAGGAAGCTCGCGAAACGCTCAACGTGATCATGCACCCCCTGATTGGCGCAGCTGGCGCCAATCACATCATGGCGCAGCAAGACAGCCCCGCGCCATACCTGCTCTACGAGGCCGCGCTCCTCGTGGAAACCCGCGCTTACGAGGCGTTTTCGGCGCTCATCGTGGTGAGCGCCGAGGAATCGCTCCAGCGGCTGCGGCTGATCGCGCGGGACGGCTACACCGCCCTCGAGGCCAACGCTCGTATCGACTCTCAGCTACCGCTCGAGCGAAAAACCGCTGTTGCGGACTACGTCGTCACGAACAATGGCGACCTCGAATCGACGCGAGACCAGGTGGCCGCAATTCACGAGAAGCTCGTTGCGAAGTTTACGTCAAAGGAGTGGGCCTAGTGGCCAACCTGGTACGCTCGGTTCTCGTAACTGGCTTTCCGGGACGGCAACCTGCCGTGCACCTGGTGCGAGAGCTCGCGAATCGTGGCGACCGCTCAGTGTGTTGCCTCGTGACCGAAGGGCGGCAAGAGCGCGCGATCGAATTGCTCGACGCGTTTCCCGAATCTGCACGAGAGCGTGTGTCGATTTGGCTCGGCGACCCGCGTTCGATGGACCTCGGGTTGAGTGGCGAAGAGTTCGCAGTGCTCGCCCAAGGTGTCGAGGTCATTCACCATTGTGCGTCGATCACCGATCCTGCGGCAACGAGGGAAGAGGCAGCCGGCAACGTCCGCGCCGCCGCGGAGATCCTCGAGCTCGCCGAGGCGGCTCCGCGATTGAAACGTCTTGTTTGTTGGTCGAGCGCCACGGTGTCGGGCAATCGCGAAGGATTCGTCAAGGAGGCCGAGCTGGACGACACGATGGGCTTTCGAAATCCGGTCGAGGAGTCCTTATACGACATGGAGCGGATGCTTCGCGAGTCGGCCGAGGAGCTGCCGATCGTCATTCTGCGGCCCGCGGTCATGGTTGGTGATTCACTCACCGGCGAGCTCGAAGACCTCAACGGCCTGTATCTCCTGATTCGGTTTTTGCTGAGCGCGCCCGACGATTATCGCATCCCGACGCCGAGCCGGACCGGGGTGCGAATCAGCGCCGTGCCTGTCGACTACGCGGTCGGTGCCGGATTGCGTATCGCCGACGACGAGCAGTCTGTCGGGCGCACGTTCCACATCGTCGACCCGAAGCCAGTCACCGTGCAGCACGCCTTGCGCCTCTTCGCCGAAGCGACCGGCCGCCCCAGCCCACGCGAGCGCGACCCGCTCAACCTCGCAACGGCCCTGATGCGAGCGCCAGGTCTGCAGCGATTCCAAAATACGACCCGCGCGTTTCTCGACCACTTGAAGACGGATGTGATTTACGACGACCGGAACGCGCGCGAGCTTCTCGCAGGAACGGGAATCCAATGCCCGGAGCTAGAGAGTTACGTCGACGCGATGGTAGCGAGGGCGCAGCGAGCTAACCCCTGAACGTCGACGCCCATGAGTCAGTGTCTCTGATCTCGCTAAGAGCCGGCCAGGGTCATGGCGGAGACTCTGAATGTTGGGGAGGCCACGGCGGTGCGGTGATCGAGGTCGTTGGCGACGGCGTCGATACGTTGCAGGAGCTGATCGAGGTTGAGTGAGATGGTGATCTCGGAGACGGGGTGGCTCAGCCTGCCGCCTTCGATCAGGAACCCCGAGGCTCCTCTGCTGAAGTCGCCCGTCACGGCGTTGAAGCCGAATCCCATCATGCCCGTCACGTACAAGCCATGTTTGGTGTCGGCGAGCAGCTCGTCGCGGGACTGGCTGCTGGCTTTCAACATGAGATTGCTGCTCGACGGTGAAACGCCGCCGGACGGGGAGCGAGCCGCGCTGGCGGTGCTCTTCAGCGCGAGCTTACGGGCGCTGTAGGTGTCCATCAGATAGCTCTTGAGAACGCCAGACTCGACGACGACGTTGCGGCGCGATAGCAATCCCTCTCCATCGAACGCGCGCGAGCCCGGCGCCCTGGCAAGCAGCGGGTCATCGACGATGTCCACCAGGTCGCTCGCAACCCGGGTGCCGACGCGATCGACGAGATACGAGCTCTTACGCCAGATCGAGCCGCCGAGAATACAGCCCGCGAAAAGCCCCAAGATCGAACGCGCGGCATCTTTGTCGAAAACGACTGGGAGCTCTTGGGTGGGGAGCTTTTTCGCGCCGAGTTGGGCGATGGTACGGCGGGCCGCTTCCTCGCCGACGGCCGGGCTTTCTTCGAGGTCCGCATAGTGTCGGGCCGCGGTCCAATGATAGCCGCTTCGCTTCTTTCCACCTTCATCATCGGCGACCGGATTGACGACCATCGACGCGTAGGTCCCGTAGTCGCTTCCCATGAACCCGCTACTGGTGACGAGCGCGCTGACGCCTCGAGCGCGGGTGAACGAGGCGCCCTCGCTGTTGCTGATGCGAGGATCGAAATCAAACGCGGCGCGCTCGCCTTGAAGTGCGCGCTCGAGGGCCTCGTCAGCGGATATCCGGCTGACGCCCTCGTCGAATGTATCCAAGTCCTTCCATTGCGACGGCGAGGACAGGTCCGACGGATCGGGCGGACCCGCAAAGGCGTCCGACTCGCTGAGCCGCGCCAACTCGAGCGCGTCTTCGATCAATGTGCGCTTACCCGCTTCGCTCAGGTCGCTCGTGTAGGTCGAAGCGACGCGTTTTCCGACCATCACACGCAGTCCGAGCGCGCGCGAGCCGGCCTCTTCCACGAGCTCTGGTTCGCCCTTGCGGACCTTCACCGAAAGATGTGATCCGCTGTGGATGCCGGCCTCCGCGACATCCGCGCCGGCAGCGGTTGCGCGCTCCACCACCGAGTGCCCGAGGTCGAGCAGGGCTCTTGCTTCTTCCTCAGCTTTGGTCATTCGCCCGCCATCTGCGTTCCGCCGACGGTCATACCAGCGATCTTGATGGTCGGGCAGCCCACGCCGACGGGAACGGACTGGCCCTCCTTGCCGCAGGTCCAAATCCCGTCGGACACCTCGAAGTCATGGCCCAGCATGACCACCTTGCGCATGGCCTCAGGTCCATTGCCGATCAGGTTGACTCCTTTGAGCGGCGAGGTGACCCTGCCGTCTTCGATTAGGTAGCCCTCGGTCAGCGAAAAAACGAAATCTCCGTTGGAGATGTCGACCTGACCGCCGCCAAATTTCTTGGCGTAAACCCCGCGGTTCACACTGCGAATGACATCCTCCGGCGCGTCCGTTCCGCCGAGGAGCATCGTGTTGGTCATCCGCGGCATGGGATGGGAGCGGAAACTTTGCCGACGGCCGTGCCCATCGGGACTCGTCCCAAAGAAGTCGGCGCTGTGGCGGTCCTGCATGTACCCCTTCAGGACGCCGCGCTCGATGAGAACCGAGCGCCCGGGAAGCTGTCCCTCGTCGTCGACGTTGATCGAACCCCGCGAACCCTGCAGCGAAGCGTCATCAACGACGGTACAGAGCTCGCTTGCGACTTCCTCGCCCACGCGGTCCGAGTAGTTGCTGGTCTTCTTGCGATTGAAGTCCGCCTCGAGACCGTGGCCAACGGCTTCGTGCAAGAGGATCCCGCTGTCCCCGGGACCCAGGACGACGTCCATCTCGCCGGCCGGAGCCTCTCGCGCGTCGAGCATGACCAGCGCCTGCCGCACAGCCTGCTCAGCGTGCGCCTCGGGTGTCTTCTCGTCGAAATAATCGAGCCCCATCCGGCCACCGCCACCGGAGGACCCCGACTGACGATTTCCGCCGTCCTCCGCGATGACGCGAACACCAAATCGGATGAGGGGCTGGCGGTCTCGCGCCATGTGCCCGAGGCTATTGGCGATCAAGATCTCGCGCAGGCTTTCGGCAAACGAAGCATCGACTCGAATCACGCGGGGGTCGGAGGCTCGCGCAGCCCGATCGGCGCGCTGGAGTAGGGCCTTTTTCGCCTCGCCTTCGACGTCGAGCGACTCGACCGGCACGGGATAGCGGCTTGGAATGTCACGCATCGACACCCCGAGCGGCTCAACGGACTTGCCGCCAGCAGCGATCTGTGCGGCGGTCTCAGCCGCCTGCTTCATCGCATCAAACGAAAAGTCTTCGCAGTAGGCATACCCTGTCGCATCGCCCTTCATCACGCGAACTCCGAGGCCCATCGACACGGCGCGCCTAGCCGATTTCAGGATCTGCTCGTCGTAGATGTAGCTCCCGCTGACCGAGTACTCGAAAAACAGGTCAGCGTAGTCGCCGCCCTTGCCGAGCGCGATCTTCAACAGCCGATTGGCGATGTCCGCATCGATTGTATCTGACCCTTGCTCGGCGAAGGGTGCATGGTAGCGAGCAATCATCGACTGTTGAGGACTCTAGAGCGGGGGCGCCGCGATGGCCACTTCTATCCCCCGAGGAAGGCAATTACGGTGTCGATGATGCGGCGCTGACGCGCTTCACCGAGGCCCGCAAAGATGGGAAGCGCTAGAACTTCGCGACTGGCGTGCTCCGAAACCGGAAGGGAGCCCTCCTTGTATCCGAGCGACGCAAAACAATCCTGGCGATGAAGAGGCACGGGATAGTAGATCGTCGTCGCGATCTTCTGCGCCTGAAGATGTTCGAGTAGCTCGTCCCGCCGTGAGCTGCGGATCACGTACTGATTGTAGATGTGACCGTCGAATCGCCTCCGCGGAGTGCGCAGGAGGCTTTCGTCCAGACCGGAATCGGAAAACGCAGCGTCGTAGCGCGCGGCGTTTTGTTGACGTCCCGCAGTCCAGCCGCGGAGCTCGGGAAGCTTCACGCGCAAGAGCGCCGCCTGCAAGGCATCGATTCGAAAGTTGCCGCCGACGACTGCGTGGTAGTACTTCGGCTTGCTTCCATGCGCGCGCATGACGCGAGCCTTTTCCGCTAGACCCGAATCCTGCGTGGTGACGAGTCCGGCGTCCCCAAAGCCGCCGAGATTCTTGGAAGGGAAGAACGAAAAACAAC
>CAMYMX010000151.1 GCA_947259605.1 uncultured Polyangiaceae bacterium
ACAAGCCAAATGGATGGCTATGCGCGGTTTCAACGGCCGCAGGCAGAAGACAGAGAGTCGCAAAGGCCCAGGTCGGCCAGCGTCGGCCCATCCAAGACGAAATCTCTGCTCTCTCCGCCACGGCAAGGAAGCCCAGGCCTGCGAAAAGCGCCAAGAACGGATACGCCGTCATCCAATGCTTAGTGCCTCCGAAGATCGGGGAGCTCGGCAGCGCGATCACGAGAAGCGGCGCGAGCAAACAGCCCAACCAAAGCACCTCGGTCCGGCGATTGCTCTGAGCGTCGGGATTGGTGAGCGACGGTGGATGGAGGGCGGCCCGACGATCGTAGAGGCCGACGAGGCAAAGCGCGAGCACGGTGAGCGACACGGTGAAGAGTGTCATCACAAACGGCACAGAAAACGGTAGCGGTGGTTCGAAGTAATTGATGCCCAGATATTCGTAGGTGTAGTGAACGTGTCGCAGGTGGAAGCTCGCATAGGCCAGCAAGCGGCGGGCCGTGTCGTGCCAAAGCCACGGCCAGGTTCCGAGGAGCACCAGCGGACCGAGGAGCAACATCGACGGCAGCCAAGCGATCGACGCGCGCTCACTTTGCGCGGAACGCGCTTGGTCGCGACGCAACCAGAGAAAATGAATGAGGAAGATTCCGGGTAGGATCCAACTGTTGTGCTTGGTGGCGAGGGCGAGACCAAAGGATAGGCCGAGCCAGGGAACCCAACGCCGGTCGGCCAGGGAACGCCAATAGGCGTAGGCGGTCAGCGTGACGAAAAACGCAATGGGAATGTCGAAGCAGGCGAGGTGGCTGTGATAGAAAACTCTCGGCATCGAGGCGAACGCCAGGGCCGCAAAGAGCGCGCCGTCACGGCGCATGACCGAAGCGCCCCAGGCATAGATCAGCCAAAGCAGGAGCGCGGCCGTGAGCATGCCCGGGAAGCGAAACGCGAGCGACTCGCTCGAAAATAGGCCGAGGTGCTTGTGCGCCAACCAACTCCAAGCGAAGCTCAGCTTCATCCAGGCCGGATGCTCCCAGTTGTATCGCCACGCCCGGTCGATGCTTTCCCTTTCGAGCGCCGATGAAGGGTCGGCTAAGATTTGAGTCATCCAGTTGGCCGCGTTCTTCGCAGCGTGAACGTAGAAGCTCTCGTCGCGGGACATCGCCAAGTCGGATGCCGTTGCAGTCAGAAGCAGCAGGTAGCCAATGCACAAGGCTGCCCCGATCAGATGGTCGCGACGGTTCAGGGCCCTGGCGTCATTCATCACGGTCTCCACCGGGAAGAAAAGCTCTCACGCTCGATGCGGACCAGCAGAAAAGGCGGGAGGTGGGATCGTCGGCTGTGGTCTCGAAGCGAACGATGGCGGGATCGCGAGGGAGCTCGGAGGTGTCGATGTCGAGGCCCGACCAGCCGTCGCCGTCCTCGTGGACCAGCTCGGCCGCCATTCGATCGTTGATGAAGACACGTAGTGTGACCGGAGCATGGACCCGTCGACGTTCCGCCTGGTAGTCGATGCCCCCGCGGATCAGAAGGCGGTCGCCCAACGGCACGTCGGTGAAGGTGACGCGGACAGGATCGGGGCCGGCGGGGTGTTGCCAGATGCAACGCCTCGGCTGGAGCTCGAGGTCGGCAAGGATGGTCGCGCCAACCCAGAGCCAAGGACGGCGCGGGTCGCAGACGAAGCGCTCGCGCGGCGTCATCGGCCCCCGCTCGAGGCCGCCCGGCGCCTGGCGTGCAGCCACCCAGGGGCAGGCCTTGGAACGAGCCGCCCCGACGAGCTCCACCTTCGCTCCTGAAATCTCTTCCACGAAGTCGTAGATCAACTCGTCGCCGCGCAGCGACCACATTCTGACGTGAACGCCGTCGAACTCCTGCTCGAGCGCAGCAGGTTCATCCCGACGGCGTGCGCCTCGGATGCTCAGCTCCCAGACGCGGTCGATGCCCGCGGTGTCCGGCGCAGCCGCCATACGCAGTGAAAGAAGATCCCCTAGCTGGTTGCGAACGAAGGGGTCTACCCAAGCTGGCGCCCCAGCGATCCGGTCCGAGGGCTGGTACCGCTCGCGAACGAAGGCGGCGGCCGCATTCCAAGACTCGTCGCTTGGAGCGGACGCGCCGATGATCGGATGCGCCACGAGCTCGAACACCGCCAGAGCGGCGATCAGCATCCAGACCCAGGCGGCAAGGCCCAGGGATCGCCCTGCTTCAGCCACGCCGGTCGGATGCTAGCAGGGCTCAGATCATTGCGCAGCTTCGCAGACGAACTCGAAGGTCCAACCATCCAGTGCCGGTGTCGCCGGCGGGCTGTTCGACGGGATCAGAACCGCCGTGATCTGGATGTACGGCAATCCGACCGTCTGACCGGCCGCGATGAGCTCTTCTCGAAGGTCGAATGTGCCGCCTGAGTCACCACCGGTGACGGAAAGGATGACCGGAATCGCGCTGGGCAAGGCCTCGGGGGCAGGCGCAGTCCGAATCTGGAAGTCGATGCTCGTGCCGGACGGCGTGCTGCCCTCCCAGGTGAGGGCACCCCACTTGGGAGCCTCCAGGCCGACGCAACGCTCGGTGCTGTCGTAGACGTTGCGATAAAAGGCCGAGGCTGGGGTGTCGTCGAAGAGATGGGCTGCCGAGTCGGGGATCATGACCCTAACCGGCATGCGCTCGACCTCCAGCACATCATCCGCCCAGACGACGATCTCGAAGTCGAAGACCTGAGAGGCGCTAGTCGGCGAAACCGTCGTGTTGGCGAAGACCACCTCGTACTTCAAGGCTGCGCCGAGCTCACAGCGGCGGCATTCGTTCCCCGTCCCAAAGGCGCAGGCATCGGCTTGGCCTTCGGCACAATCGTCGTAACGGATCTGGGCGATGAATTCGGTCTCGTCGACGCTGGTCACGTCGTCGTCGAGGTCGATCAGGGAAATGTCATAGGTCGAAAGGTCTCTTGCGAGGTCGATGGTGTTGCTGATCGCGGCATCGAGACCTTCGCCGGTGGACGACGAGAGCTCGGTGAGCCAGGGACTGCCAAATTGAGTGCGCGCGTCCGTTGCGAGCGCAATCTCCGTCGCATCGGCCGCGCCATCGCTTGTCATGGTCATCGCGTCTCGCAGGGTCACGACGCTTGCCACCCGGATGTTGCTCGCGAGTAGCGCGGTCTCGACGTCCGTCCAAGTGACGGGTGCGTCGGAGGTGAGCCAAGTAGAGTCGGCAACGTCCCCGCTGTGGACAATTGAAACGCTGAAGGCCCCTTCGGGCATGAGTCCCGGGTCGGCAGCTGGAATGATGCCATCGGCGACGAGGTAGTACTGCTGTGAAGTCGTTGGGGCCCAGTTGATGGCGCCCCAGCTCCCGACACCGACCGTGCCTCCATCGCATGTGACCGCCGTAACCGGGTCGAGCAGTGCATCTTCAAACAGCGCGACGTTGGCGCCCGGCCAGTGGGTATTGTTGGCAAACACGTCTGCGTTGAGCACCAGGGAGTCGAATCGCAACGCAAGGACGACGTCTTTGCCATCCATGTCGGCGCCGGGCGGCATCCCGGACATCGTGTCGCAGCCGATCGCGGCAGCAGTGCTGACCTGGTCGGTCAGAAGTGTGCTCATCCCCATCACCGTCAGCGATCGGCCCGAAAGATCGCCGAGATCCAAGGCAAGCGCCGCCGTGTCGGCCGCAAACAGCTGCGGGAACATGTAAACCGGTGGCAGCGTCGTTCCGCCGACACCGACACCTGGCGCAAACGGCGGGTCGCCGTACTCGGCACCGGCAGGGTCCGGCCCGTTGTAAACCTCCGCATCGGTGATGTTCATGACCACGTGCAAGGCGCCATCGCGAAAGCAGGGATAGCCAATGTCAGCGTCGGGCGCGTTCGGGCAGGCGCCTCGATTGGGGACCATGTCACCGAGGCCGAGCCCCGAAGCGACCGAATAGAGGGCCTGCGTGGCAGCCGATGCGCTTGTCGCATTTTGCACGACGTTGAGCGTGCTGACCGCGGTCTGCACGAGCGCCTCGTCATCCGTGAAGTCGAGAATGTGGTGGTAGGGCGCTTGGCTGTGCGCCGCCGCAAGCGGAGCGAGTGGGTACTCCCGATACAAACCAAGGCCGAACTGAGCGTTGGGAAAGCTCAGCCGAATGTCACTGATGATGTTGAGGATCTCGGCCTGAAGAACCGTGATTTCCTCGGTAAGCGTGGGGGTTGCGTCGATCAAAAAGTAAATGTCGACTTCAGGGATGTCCGCGACGACGTCGACGGTCGACCTGCGCACCACTTCGTTGGCGCCCGTGGAGTCGTAGAACACCGTCTGGTAGAGCCCGTCGTTGCTCGGGTCGCCGTCGCAGCTGATCCAGTCCGGCGTGCCAGGACATTCGTCGGCGTCGTTGGGAACTCCGTCGCCATCGTCGTCCGGCAACGAGGTCACACGGTCGATGACGAGCGAGCCCGTCGCGTCGGAGTAGCGAATGCCCGCGGAGTTCTCTGCGTTCAAATCGCCTGCCACGGGGAAGTCTCGGCCGATCGAGCAGTCGGGACGGTCCGGGGCACACTGCGCGGGCGGATCGATGACGGCGTTCTCGCTGTCGACGGCGACTTGGCTCTCGCCGCAGGCCGCAACCGCGATCAACATCGCGCAACATGTCCAAATCTGAGCCGTCTGTCGGTGAGGTATCATTGTGAAATTGCTTACAATCGGGGGAAACCACATTACCGCATATCGCGGCCTTGTGTAAGGGCTACATCGCAGCACCGCTCATGCACATCGGTGCCGCGTCGGTACGGGGCGATCCGCACACCTGCTGAGATGCACAGTCGCGCGAATCTACGCAGGAACCGCCGGGTCGAACGCACTCCTTGCGACGATCACCCCAAAGGTCCAGGCAGTCGAAACCGATCGCACAATCCTCCGGCAGGGCACAGGGGCCGAACCGGCCGCAGGCTGCGACCGTCCCTTCAGCGCTCGATTCGCAGACCGGGACAGCAGTGTCCTCCATGCACTGCAGCAAGTCGCAGGACATGGGATCCGGCTCATTGGGCATGAGCGAGGGCATGCATTCCTGGCCACCAACGCCATCCGGGTCGCCGCAGGGAACGCCGAGGGTGAGGCAATCGATGTCGTTGTCACAGGGTCGCGTGATACGACGGCAAAAGCGTTGGTCGGCGGCGGCGAAAAAACAGGTGAAGCCGTGCGGACAGTCCGCGCCGGACACGCAGGGAACGCGGCGGTCGGCACATGCACCGTCTTCGCAAGCGAATCCTGCTACGCAGTCGTTGGAATCATCGCAGCCGGAAACGATACGTAGACAGCGATTGATGGTTTGGTCACAGGCGTAAGCGGGATTCGCACAGTCCCCGTCGTCTTGGCAGGCGCCGCCACCGGCGACGAAGCAGCGCGAGAGGTCCTCGCAGCCGGTGAGAAGGCAAACCTCGCCGGGGGGGCATGGGTTTTCGGAATCGCAGAGGGCGTCTGGGTCCGGGCAGGACGGACACAGAGAGCTGGTGGCGCACCAGGAGCCACCGCCATCGGGCTGGCCGCCATCGACACCGCCATCGACGCCGCCGTACACGCCGCCATCGACGCCGCCATCAGGGTCGCCACCATCGACACCTCCCTCCGGAAAACCGAAGCCCCCATCCGGATCGGTCGAGCCATCGCTGCCCGCATCGTCGACAGGCGTCGAAGCGGCCGTCTCGCCACAGCCGGACGCGACCGCAGCGGTCAGCAGGAAGTAAGCAAAGAATCGCATTGGCTTGGGGGACGCAGCAATCCGCGCCCCGGGTAGTGCGGAGCGTAGCGCGTTCGACCGAGCGTCGCATCCCCAGCGCCGAAGGACCTTGACCGTCCTCGACTACCGCCCCAAGGCTCAAGGGATGGCGTCACTGGATAACGCTTTGATTGCGATCGAGCGTGCTTGCGGGAGCGGCTCCGTCATCCGCGACCCGAGCGTGCTCGATGGCTACGCGCATGACGAAAGCGAGGTCGAACCTTGCATGCCGGAGGCCGTGGTCCGCGCTTCGAGCACGGAGGATGTCTCGGCGGTCATGAAGGCGGCATACGAGCACGAGATTCCGGTCACCCCGAGGGGCGGCGGGACGGGCCGCGTCGGCGGCGCAGTGCCTGTGCCCGGTGGAATCGTCCTGGCCTTCGAGAGGATGAATGCGATCGAAGGCATCGATAAGCGCGAGCTCACCACCACGGTGCAGCCCGGCGTGATCACCGGCGACCTGAAGCGGGCCACAGAAGAGGAGCAGCTCTTTTACCCTCCAGACCCGAACTCGTGGGACTCCTGCGCCATCGGTGGGAACATCGCCGCCAACGCCGGGGGCCCGCGCGCGTTCAAGTACGGCGTCACCCGAGAGTACGTCATGGGGATGGACGTGGTCATGGCCGACGGGACGATTCTCAAGCTCGGGCGGGAGACGAAAAAGGGGGTGACTGGCTATGACCTGACCTCGCTGATCGTCGGTAGCGAGGGCACCCTCGGGATCGTGACCGAAGCGACCCTGCGATTGATTCCGAAGCCCGAAGCGACTGTGACGGCCCTGGCCTGTTTCTCGAGCTTGGACGAAGTGGCGCCCGTCGTGTCGTCGTTGGTTGCGCAGGGGCAGCTCCCGTCCTGCATCGAGCTCCTCGACGAGGAGGCAATTCGCATCGTTCGTCCGGAAGCAGGCTTGACGATTCCAATCGAGACGAAGGCCATGCTCCTGATCGAGCTCGATGGCGAACAGGCGAGTCTCGAGACAGAGCTCGAACGAACGGGCAACATCCTCTTCGACCTCGATGCGCTAGAGGTGTTGGTGGCGCAGAACAGTAGCGAGCGAGAACGACTTTGGGCGTCGCGTCGCGAGCTCAGCTACAGCTTGAAGCGCCACGCGAAGAACAAGTTGTCCGAGGACGTCGTGGTGCCGCGCACAAAAATGGCAGAGCTCCTCGGCTACTGCGCACAGCTCGCCGAGCAGCACGAGCTCGTAGTGCCAACCTACGGCCACGCCGGCGACGGCAACCTGCACGTGAACTTTCTGTGGAACGACCCCGACGAGAAGCCCCACGTGGACGCGGCGATCAAGGCGCTTTTTCAGCGCGTCATCGAGCTGCGCGGAACCCTTAGCGGGGAGCACGGAATCGGCGTTTTGAAGGCTCCGTATCTGTCCATGGAGCAGTCTCCGGCGCTGATCGCGCTACAGGAGAAGATCAAAGACGTGTTCGACCCGAAACACATCCTGAATCCGGGCAAGATCTTCCCCGCAGACGCAAAACGCTTCCACGGGTCGTGCTAGTAGCGGGGCTCGGAAAAACCCGCGACACGGGGCTACATCGAACGGCTCGGCTTGCAAATCTGGTCGGTAGGACTTGAGGGCGGGGACCAGGCAAGCCTCGCCTCGGCGCGCGCGCCAATCCGTGGTGGTTGCTGTCTTGCGGATTGTCACTTGCGACGTCGACTCCGCCCCATATCGCGGGTTTTTCCGACCCCCTCCATTCATATCCAGTTGCGTAAGAGAGCGGCATCGGAACACCCCCACAAGACAGCAGGCGGCAGCGCGAGCCCGAAGGGCGAAGCCCGGCGCGAAGCGCCGGCAAGGCGGAGCGCAGCGACCGCCGCGCCA
>CAMYMX010000152.1 GCA_947259605.1 uncultured Polyangiaceae bacterium
GACCGACCCGGCCTTCTGCCAGGCATGCACGCCAGCCGGCAACTGCTTGAACACCTGCGGGCGTTGCGAGATTTGCCTCGGCAAGCCCACGATTCCCGAAGACTGCTTCCCTGGCACGGGTGGTAGCGGCGGCACGGGTGGTATGGGCGGCTCCGGTGGCGGGGACCGTTGTCCAGTCGACAAGCAAGTCTGCGGCCTTCCCGGCGACGATCCGTGCCCAAGCGGCGCCTTCTGCCTAACCGGCTGCTGCACCGATATCGTCGTGGAGTAACGGTTTAGCCAAGGATGTCCGTCACCCGGTGCACGTCATCGGGGTCGGATGTCGTCGGCACGAGCAAGACATCATCGGCACCGGCGTCTTTGGCTTGTTGCACGGCGTCTTTGAGGGCCTGTGGCGTGGTGACCATGCATATCTGCTTCACGCTTTCGCGCGCGACGGGCGCCATGAAATTCAAATATCGATCCAGGTAAGCATCGAGCTGCTCGCGGGCCTTCGGGCCGAGCGCGTACCAGAAGCCCGTGCCGAGCCAGGGCGTCGGACGTCCGCGTTCTTTCCATGCGCGACGCGAGGCTTCGAATTGCAGGTTCATCTCGGCTGCGGACGGCCCGAAGCTGAATCCACAGAGGCCGTCGGCCCACCTCGAGGCCGCTTCGATCGACTCGACCATCAGTGAGCCGGCGAGAAGCTTAGGTCCGCCTTCTTGCACCGGAGCGGGGCCTACGGGAAGCGCGCCGTCGACGACGGGTTCGCCGCGCCAGACGCTGCGCATCGTCTCGACGCTCTTGGCCAGACGCGTGAGCCGATGGCCGAGCGGCGCATCGACCGATTGGTAGTCCTGCTCGCGGCCGCCGACACCGAGGCCGGCGACGAAGCGTCCTCCGGACAGCACATCGATCGTCGCGAGCTGTTTGGCCAGCATGACCGGGTGATGGAGCATCGGGACGAAGACGCCGCTCACGATTTTGACACGCTTTGTCAGCGCGGCGGCGGCCGAGAGCGCCGCGGTCATGTCCGGGTTGTAGAAGGAGATTCGCTCGCCCGCCGCGATGCTTGCGAAGAAGCCCGCGTCGATGCGCTCGCACCATTTCAAGAAGGTGTCCCTGTCGAGGCCCGGTGCCATCACCGGAAGGTTCATGCCGATTTCCATGTGCTCCCTTTATTCGGTATCGGGGGCTCGTTGCATCTCCCCAAATTGGCGTCTAGGACTGGGGCACCATGCGCAATCCCAAGGACTTCTTCAAACCCATGGCCATCGGCGCACCGGAACCTCCACGGGAGATCCCGTTCCGGCCGTCGCGGATGATCCACTTTTTCGACCCGAGCAATCCCAAGATGGCCGCCAAGGCGCCGAGCATTGCGGCGAAGTGCGACGTGCTTCTCGGAAACCTCGAGGACGCGATCTCGGCGGACAAGAAGACCGAGGCGCGCGAGGGCTTCATCAAGATCGCCAAGGAGAACGACTTCGGCGACTGTCAGCTCTGGACCCGGGTCAACAGCCTCGACAGCCCCTGGTTCCTCGACGACATGTGGCAGATCGTCCAGGAGGTCGGCGACAAGGTCGACGTGATCATGGTGCCCAAGGTCGAAGGGCCCTGGGACATTCACTATGTCGATCGTTTGCTCGCTCAGCTCGAAGCGCGCGCGGGCGTGAAGAAGCCGATTCTGGTGCACGCGATTCTCGAAACGGCACTCGGCGTCGCGAACGTGGAGGAGATCTCCGGCGCCAGCCCGCGCATGCAGGGCTTGAGCCTTGGGCCGGCTGACCTTGCCGCGTCGCGGCGCATGAAGACCACGCGTGTCGGTGGCGGGCACCCTGGTTACCTCGTTCGCCAGGATCCGAATCCCGACGACCCCGACGCTCCGCGTGCGACCGCGCAGCAAGATCTTTGGCACTACACGATCGCGCGCATGGTCGATGCCTGTGTCGCGAACGGCATCTTTGCGTACTACGGACCGTTCGGAGACATCCGCGACGTGGTCGCCTGCGAAGATCAGTTTCGTAACGCGTTCCTGCTCGGTTGCGTCGGGGCCTGGTCGCTTCACCCAGTGCAGATCGACATCGCCAAGAAGGTGTTCAGCCCGCCGGTCGACGAGGTGCTCTGGGCCAAGAAGGTCATCGAGGAGATGGGCGATGGCACGGGCGCCGTCATGATCGACGGCAAGATGCAAGACGACGCGACGGTCAAGCAGTGCAAAGTCATGGTCGAGCTCGCTAGGATGCTCGCCGAAAAGGATCCCGACCTGAAGGCGGCCTACCAGTTCTGAGAGGTGACACGATGAGTACGAAGCATCGCCCGCGGCGAAGTGTATTGTACATGCCCGGTGCCAACGCCCGAGCTCTCGAGAAGGCCCGTACGCTTCCGGCCGACTCCTTAATTCTCGATCTCGAGGACGCCGTTGCGCCTGACATGAAGGAGACCGCCCGCGATCAGGTCACACGAGCCGTCGAGGCCGGCGGCTATGGCAAGCGCGAGGTCATGATCCGCACCAATGGCTTGAATACGCCCTGGGGCTACGACGATCTGGTCGCAGCTGCGAAGGTTGGCCCGGACGCGGTCTTGCTCCCGAAGGTGGAAAGCGCGGAGACCGTTCGGCAAGCCGAGTCGGTCTTGCAGTCGCACGGCGCGGCGCCTGACATGGCGATTTGGTGCATGATGGAAACCCCTCGCGCGATGCTGCACGCCGAGGAAATCGCAGATGCGAGCCCCCGCCTTGGAGGCCTCGTGATGGGGACCTCGGACCTCGCCAAAGACCTGCAGGCGCAGCACACCGCCATGCGCCTGCCTCTCATCACGGCCCTGGGCCTTTGCCTGCTCGCCGCGCGGGCGGCGCGGCTCGTGATTCTCGACGGGGTCTTCCTCGACTTGAACGACTACGAGGGGTTCATCGACTCCTGCCGTCAGGGGGCCGAGCTCGGCTTCGATGGCAAAACGCTGATCCACCCCAAGCAGCTCGAGGCCGCCAACGAAGTCTTCGCGCCCTCCAAAGAGGAGCTCCGGCTCTCTCGTCGCATCATCGACGCCTATGGCGAGGCCGAAGCGCAGGGCAAAGGCGTCGTTGTCGTGGATGGCAAGCTCATCGAGAAGCTGCACGTGGACCATGCCAAGCGTGTCGTCGCCCTCGCCGAAGCGATCGCGGGCTAGGTTCTCGACCTCCTGCGGCCCGGAGCCCGTTTTCGTTCCGGGGGTCACCACAGGGCTTGCGTAACGCAGACCAGTGGGGCTAGTCTCGCGCTTCCCCTATGCGTTTTTACGAATTTGAGGCGAAGCAACTTCTCGAAAAGCATCGGATTCCGCTAGTCGAGAGCAGACTCGCGAAGACGGCCGATGAGGCTGCGAAGGCCGCCTCGGAAATCGGCGGCCCGATCATCTTGAAGGCCCAAGCGATTGCGCCCGGTCTGGCTGCGTCGTCGGTGAAAGAGGCCTCCGATGCTAGCGGCGCCAAAGCTGCGGCAAGCGAGCTCTTCGGAATCGACGACGGTGGACGCAAACCCAAAGGCCTTCTGGTCGAGGCGAGGCCAGCAGGCGAGGCCGTGTATAGCCTCAGCTTCACCTACGACGGGACGAGCAAGCGTCCGGTGGTGGCAGCGGCCGACATGGCCGGCAAGATCGACGACCTCGGCGACAGCCATCCAGACCGCATCGTCCGTCGGCACTTTTCGGCCCTCTATCCGTTCTCCGACTACATCGCGAAAGAGCTCGCTCGGTCGCTGAACCTCGGGGGCAACGACCTCAAGCAAATGACACGCATCGTCGCTGGGCTTGCGCGGCTGTTTCTGAAGTACGACTTGGCGGATCTCGACATCACCTCGATGGTCAAGCTGGGGAACGGGAAATTTGTCGTGCGGGACGTCGAAGCCGATCTCGAGATCGAAGCCCGCCATAGGCAAAGGCCGATGCTCGACGAGCTCGGTTTTGCGAAAGAAGACCTTCGGCAGGTCCGTGAGCCCACCGCATTCGAGCTCGAGGGCGCGAAGATCGACGAGGAAGACATTCGGGGGATCATCAGCCCAATCGCCGAGTTCGACGGCAATATTGGCCTGGTCATCGGCGCTGGCGGCGGCTCGCTGACCTTGACCGACGCGGTGCGAAAGCACGGTGGCCGGCCCGCGAACTACGCGGCGATCGGTGGCAATCCCAGCGTCGACAAAGCCCGTCGCCTCACCAAGCTGGTGCTCAGCAAGCCCGGCGTCGACAAAATCGCCGTGATGTCCAACGTAGTGTCCAACACGCGTGCCGACCTCGTCGCGCGCGGCGTCATCAAAGGCATCATCGAATTGGGGTTCGAGCCGGCGGACAAGATTTTGATCTTTCGTGTTCCGGGGGCTTGGGAGGCCGACGCCGCCAAGATCCTCCAGAAATACGGAATCGAGTACTGCGATCGTACGGTGTCGATCAGCGAAGCGGCGAGACGCGCCGTCGAGAAAGTCGGGTAGAGGGATAAGCCATGGCCGTTATCGTTCACGAAGACTTTCAATTCATCGTCCAAGGCATCACCGGGCGTGAGGCGTTAAACTTCACGCGGGAGTGCCTCCAGTACGGTTCGAAGATCATCGGTGGCGTCACGCCTGGCAAGGGTGGACGCGAGGTGTACGGCGTGCCGGTCTACGACACCGTGCGCGAGATCACCGAGAAGCAAAGAGTCGATGGGACCGTCATCACGGTACCGCTCGCCTTCGCCCCCGATGCGGCATACGAAGCCATCGATGCGGGCATCAAAGAGGTGATCATCATCACCGAGGGCATCCCACGAAAAGATGCATCTGCGGTCGTCGAGTACGCAGAGCTGCATGGCGCGCGGGTCATCGGCCCGAACTGCCTCGGGATCATCGTGCCTGACGTCTGCCGTTTTGGAAGCCTCGGCGGCCCCGCGGTCGATTGCCGCAAAGCCTTCAAGCCTGGGGTCGTCGGTGTGATGTCACGTTCCGGTGGCATGACGACGGAGATCTGCAACGCGCTGACTCTGTCCGGGCTCGGTGTCAGCACGGCGATCTCGATCGGCGGCGACCCGGTGATCGGGTCGACCTATGCCGACCTGATTCCACTGTTCGAGGCCGACGAAGACACCAAGGCCGTGGTGGTTTACTCCGAGCCCGGGGGCACCGCCGAAGCGGAGCTCGCGCGATGGACCCAGGAGCACAAGAGCCGACTTCC
Source organism: uncultured Polyangiaceae bacterium (assembly GCA_947259605.1). Lineage (GTDB taxonomy): Bacteria > Myxococcota_A > Polyangia > Polyangiales > Houyiibacteriaceae > SG8-38. The sequence goes on from CAMYMX010000152.1 coordinate 5,155, forward strand.
CATCGTGGCATTCGTCGCGGGTCGCTTCATGGATGAAATGCCGGGCATGAGCTTCGGCCACGCGGGGACGGTCGTGAACAAGAAGGTGGATTCACCCGCCGACAAAATGCGCCGAATGCGCGAAGCCGGGATTTCAGTCGCCGAGGAGATTGGCGACATCCCCAACCTCGTCCGAGAGCGCATCGGAAACTGAGCGACAGAGGACTCATCATGGCCATGTTCATACGCGTAGACGTCGACGGCAGCGTCGTCGAAAAATCCCCGGGCCTTGCGGACAAGCTCGTCGAGGTGTGCCCGGTCAAAATCTTCAAGCTCGGCTCCGCGGCCAACAGCGTCGAGGTCGTCGAAGCCAACGTCGACGAATGCACCCTCTGCGACCTCTGCACGCAGGCCTCTCCCAAAGGAGTCCGCGTCGTAAAGCTCTACGAATAGGGGACACTCTCCACCCCCATAAACCCCTGAAATCACAAGACTCCTGCGGTAGAGATCGCAGCGCCAAAGGCCTCATGATTTCGTCGCTGCGATCTTTGTCCGAGAAGCGGTGCGATATCGGGTAGTTGAGGGCCCGGAGAGTGTCCCCTAGGCGTGGGCTTGCACAAGCTGGCTTTCGAGGTATCCGGCGCGTGGCAAATCGACCCATCGGACGAGCAATAGAATGAAAGATCTCAGTAAGTACCGAAACATCGGCATCTTCGCGCATGTGGACGCTGGCAAGACGACGACCACGGAGCGCATCCTCAAGCTCACCGGTAAGATTCATAAAATCGGCGAGGTGCACGATGGCGCGGCAACCACCGATTTCATGGAGCAGGAGCAGGAGCGGGGCATCACCATTCAGTCCGCAGCGACGACTTGCTTTTGGGACGATCACCAACTGAACATCATCGACACGCCAGGGCATGTCGACTTCACGATCGAGGTCTATCGTTCACTCAAGGTGCTCGACGGCGGCGTCGGTGTGTTCTGCGGCTCGGGCGGCGTCGAGCCTCAGTCAGAGACCAACTGGCGCTACGCAAATGACTCCAAAGTCGCTCGTCTGATTTTCGTCAACAAGCTCGACCGCTTGGGCGCGGACTTCTATCGCGTCGTCGACCAGATCAAGAACATCCTCGGCGCCAAGCCGCTCGTCATGGTGCTTCCCATCGGCACCGAAGCGGAGTTCGTCGGTGTCGTCGATCTGCTCACCCGCAAGGCATATGTCTGGGATGACTCCGGTCAGCCGGAGAACTTCGAGGTCCAGGAAGTCCCCGAGGACATGAAGGAGCTGGTTGAAAAGTACCGCTTCGAGCTCATCGAAACCGCCGTCGAGCAGGACGATGACGCGATGGAGCAGTACCTCGAGGGCAACGAACCCGACCTCGAGACCATCAAGAAATGCATCCGCATCGGTACGCGCGACCTCGCGTTCTTCCCGACCTATTGTGGGTCTGCGTTCAAGAACAAGGGCATTCAGCAGGTGCTCAATGCAGTCGTCGACTACCTCCCCGATCCGACCCAGGTTCCGCCTCAGCCCGAGGTCGACCTCGAGGGTCACGAAACCGGAGAGTTCGCCCTCGTCGATCCGAGCCGGCCGGTGCGCGCACTTGCATTCAAAATCATGGAAGACCGCTTCGGCGCGCTGACCTTCACCCGTATCTACTCGGGCACGATCAACAAGGGCGACACGCTGGTCAACACCTTCACCGGAAAGAACGAGCGCATCGGCCGCATGGTCGAGATGCACGCCGATGACCGAACGATCGTGGATTCGGCGCAGGCCGGCGACATCGTCGCCATGGTCGGCCTCAAGGACGTGCGCACCGGTCACACGCTCGCCGACCAAAAGAACCCGGCCACCCTAGAGCCGATGGTGTTCCCCGACCCCGTGATTTCACTCGCGATCAGCACCAAGGACAAGGCCATGAGCGAGAAGCTCGGCACGGCGCTCGGCAAGATGGTTGCCGAGGACCCGTCCTTCCACGTCGAGGTCGACCAGGAGTCTGGCGAGACCATTCTCAAGGGGATGGGCGAGCTCCATCTCGACATCAAGGTCGACATTCTTCGCCGCAGCCATGGCGTTGCGGTCGACGTCGGCGCGCCGCAGGTCGCCTACCGCGAGACTGTGACGCAGGCGATCGAGGACGGCTACACACACAAGAAGCAGACCGGTGGTTCCGGCCAGTTCGCGAAGATCGAATACACCATCGAGCCCACCGAGCCTGGCGAAGGATTCGTCTTCGAATCCAAGATCGTTGGCGGCAAGATCCCGAAGGAGTTCATTCCCGCCGTCGAGAAGGGCTTCAAGGTCATGAAGGAAGAGGGGCCCCTGTGTGGATTCCCCCTGCTCGACTTCAA